>JAWVFS010000111.1:0-7196 GCA_033855795.1 Solirubrobacteraceae bacterium
ACCAGCGCCGTGTTCCGCAAGCTCGGCGTCCGCAACCGCACCGAAGCGGTGCAGCGGGCGGAGCGACTGGGCCTGACCTCTTGACCAGCGACGGCAACGAGCCGCTCGACCCGGCCGCCCGAAACCCAAGATGTCTAGGGTGAAGGGCATGGAATTTCGCACGCTTGGTTCAACTGGAGTTCGCGTCAGCCCGCTGTGCCTCGGCGCGATGATGTTCGGGGCGTGGGGCAACCCCGACCACGACGACTCGATCCGGATCATCCACCGCGCGCTGGACGCCGGGATCAACTTCATCGACACCGCCGACGTCTACGCGCGCGGCGAGTCCGAGGAGATCGTCGGGAAGGCCCTGGCCGGCGGCCGCCGGGACCACGTGGTGCTCGCGACCAAGGTCCACGGGACGATGGGGGACGACCCCAACGAGTTCGGCAACTCGCGCCGCTGGATCACCCAGGAGGTCGACAACAGCCTGCGGCGGCTGGGCACCGACTGGATCGACCTCTACCAGATCCACCGCCCCGAGTTCGACACCGACATCGACGAGACCCTCGGTGTGCTGACCGACCTCGTGCGCGCGGGCAAGATCCGCCACTTCGGCTCCTCCACCTTCCCGGCGTCGATGATCGTCGAGGCCCAGTGGGTGGCCGAAAAGCGCGGGCGCGAGCGCTATGTCTGCGAGCAGCCGCCCTACTCGATCCTCACGCGGGGCATCGAGGCCGACGTGCTCCCCGTATGCCTTGACTACGGCATGGGCGTTATCCCCTGGAGCCCGCTGGCCGGCGGCTGGCTGACCGGCCGCTACCGCAAGGACCAGGAGGTGCCGACCAGCCGCCGCGCACAGCTCGTCCCGCAGCGCTACGACATGTCGCTGCCCGGCAACCAGGCCAAGCTCGAGGCCGCTGACCAACTCGCGCAGCTCGCCGAGCAGACCGGGATCTCGTTGATCCACCTCGCCCTGGCCTTCGTGATCCGCCATCCGGCGATCACCGCGGCGATCATCGGCCCGCGCACCATGGAGCAGCTCGAAAGCCAGCTCGGCGCCGACGAGGTCGAGCTCGCCGACGAGGTGCTCGACCGCATCGACGAGATCGTGCCGCCCGGGACCAACCTCAACCCGCGCGACGCGGGATGGGAGAACCCGGCCCTGGCGCCGGAGGCGAGGCGGCGCTGAACTCGGGGTCGGGGCTCGAGGCACCGCGCGTACGGGCGGTGCTCAGGACGACCGGCCCGCGGGTCGCGCGCGACGGGTTCGGCCCGCTGCTGGCGTTCTTCGTCGCCTGGAAGCTGGTCGGCCTGCTCGCCGGCATCGCCGCGGCCGTGGTCACGGCCGTGCTGCTGTTTCGCTACGAGCGCCGGCGCGGTCGCCCGGGAATGGTCGTGCGCCTCGCGCTCGGCCTGGTCCTTATCCGGGCGGTCGTCGGACTGATCTCCGGCAGCGCCTCGACCTACCTGGCCCAGGAGATCGCGATCGACATCCTCCTGAGCAGCGCGTTCCTCGGGTCGCTGCTCGCACGACGTCCGCTGACCGAGTTCTTCGCCACCGAGATCTATCCGCTGCCGGAGGCCGTCCGCCGGCACCCGGTCTATCGCCGCACCCAGCGCGTCATCACGCTCGCCTGGGGCGGGTACTTCCTTGCCCGCGCGGGCGTGCGCCTGCTCGCGTTCGTGTCGCTGAGCTCGTCGGGCTACGTGCTCGTCGTCGCGCTCAGCGACGTCCCATTCCTGCTCGCGCTGCTCGCCTGGTCGGTCTGGTACGCGGCCCGCAGCCTGCGCCGCGAGCCGGAGCTCTTCGCCCTGGCCGGCGACTGAGCTCCGACGACCCGCGGGATGCACCGCGCCCCACACCCCCGCCGCTCGTGTGGCGGTAGTAACTAGCTGCGCGTGGCCGGGACCTGCGGCGGCCGGGCGCTGATCGTGCGGTCGCGGCCGGCGCGCTTGGCCGAGTAGAGCGCGCGGTCGGCGCGTCCCAGCAGCTCCTCGGGCCCCTCCAGGCCGTCCCAGCGCGCGACGCCGGCCGAGCAGGTCTGGCCGCCGGGGGTGGCGGAGCGCAGGCTCTCGACAAGCGCGAGCGCGTCCTCGAGGTCGCAGCCGGGGAGCGCGAGCGCGAACTCCTCACCGCCGTAACGGGCGAGGACGTCGATGACGCGCAGCCGACCCGACCAGGCCGAGGCCGCCTGCTTGAGCAGCCGGTCGCCGGCCTGGTGTCCGCGCTGGTCGTTGAAGCGCTTGAAGTGGTCCAGGTCGAGCATCGCCACCGAGAGCGGGCCGCTGTCGCGCGCGGCGCGCGCCAGCTCGCGGGGCAGCTCCTCGTCCCAGGCCCGCCGGTTGCGCAGGCCGGTCAGGTCATCGGTGCGCGCGACCGCCTCCAGGCGCGAGAGCAGGTGTGCGCGCTCCATGGCGGCGCCGGCCTCACCCGCGAGCAGCGCCAGCACCGCGGCCATCCTGTCGGACAGGTTCTTGACCGGTTCGGCCCAGCCGATCGCCAGGACCGCGATCGGCTCGGCGTTGCGCAGCACGGGCTCCCACAGGCAGGAACGAGTTGCCGGGTCGGCGGCGGCACGCACCGGCTCGGGGGCGGCGTCGAAGTTGGAGATGAAGACGGACTCGCCGGATGAGAAGGCATGGGTCGGGCCCGACCGGCCGGCGACGAAGTGCACGACGTCCGTTCCCGGGCGGCCTCCCACGCTGGCGGACACCGCCAGGCCGCTGCTCTCGGGAGTCGGCTCCCACAGGGCCGCGCTGTCGCCCTCGGTGATGGAGAGCGCGGCCTCCAGGATGGCGCGCCGGGTGGCGTCGACGTCGGTCTCGCCCGCAAGGCGGTGCGTCACCGCGGCGACCGCGCTCAGATTCGCGGCGTCACGCGCCGACTCGGACGCCTGCTCGCTGACGCGCCGCACGAGGACGGAGATGAACACGCCGGCCACCAGCAGCGTCGTGACCGTCGTGACCCAGCGCGCGGCTCCGCTGTCGCCCGGGTTGTGGACGAGGACCGCCGCGTAGCAGACCGCGATCAGGGAGATGTGGGCTGCGGCCTGCGCCCGGTTGAAGAAGAAGAACGTGAACAGCCCGACCCAGACGTACCAGGCCGCGTAGTAGCTGGCCGGGTCGTCGCTGAGATAGATGGCGCGCGTGATGAGCAGCGTGCCGAGGCCGAGCGCGGCGTGGTAGCACCAGCGCGGCAGGCGCCGGCCCCAGAGCAGCAGGCCGGCCGCGCCGAGGTACGCGATCACGATGTTGGTCCACAGGAGAGCGTCGTCCGCGCCCGCGGCGTGTGGGAGCAGAACCGAGATCGCGCCGACGGTGGCGCCGCACAGGAAAAGGAGCCCCGCGGCACGTGCCATCACACGGCCGTTGTCCGAAGCCCCGGAGGGAACTTGGACAGCGTTGGGGCTTATGACCGGGGCCACAGCCGTCTCATCGACAGCTCGACCCGGTTTCCTGACCCAGATCCCCCAAATGGGGGATGCCCGTTTTTAGGAGCCTGTCTAGCTGCCGGCGTGCGCGCGGACCGCGTCCAGCGCGTCGTCCCGGTCCGCGTAGCCCTGGACCTGGACGATGAAGCCCTGCTTGAAGCGCCACACCGAGGCGCCGTATTCGCGGACGCCGCCGCCGTTGCGCTCGACCGAGTGGCGGCCGCTGACGTAGACCTGGTCGCCGAAGTCGACGAACTCATAAGGCTCAAGCTGCAGCTTATGGTCAGCTGGTGCCGCCTCGGCGAACCAGCGGCGGGCGCCGGCGTGGCCGTTGTAGGGACCGGTCGAGCCGGTCACGAGCTCGGAGGACGGAGTGATCACGACGTCGGCGTCGAGCAGCTGCAGCGCCGCCTCGACATCGTCGGCTTCCACGGCGGCGAGGCAGCGCCTCACCACCTCGACATGGGTCTCGGACACGCGGGCAACGTAGCAACCGCCGTGCGTGCCGGCTCATGCCTGGCCCACGGCGGCGCCGCCGCCCCGGGGGGAACCGGCGCATTTCCTCCGCATTCCTACGAAGATTCCTCCCTGGAGGAGTCTGGGGAAGGATCGAATGCGCAGGGAATCGCTCGCAACGCGGTCTGTCGACGACGGATCATGAGGCGCAAGCTGACAGCGGCGCTGATCGGCGCGGCCGCGCTCGCGGCCGCGTTCACCCCCGGCACCCGTCCGGCGCCCGCCCTCACGGTCGGGCCGGTCACGACGCCGACGCTGCCGCCCACGCCGAGCCTCCCGCTCCCGCCGCCGCCGGTCTCGGTGCCCAGCACGCCGGTGACGCCGTCCCCGTCGCCCTCCTCACCGCCGTCGGGCGGCTCCCCCTCCCAGTCGCCGTCGGGCTCGTCCTCGCCCGGGTCGACCGCCCAGCCCGGGCAGCCCACCCGCCGGCCGGGCTCGACGAGCGCACCGGTCAGCGGAACCGAGCAGACCACCTCGGGTGCGACCGGAACGCTCCGCCGCACGACGCCGCGTGAGCGGAACACTCCCTCCCCCGACCAGTTCACCAATCCCGACGGCAGCCCGACGCCGCAGAACCCGACCTTCTCCTCCGCCACCCCGGGCCCGGCTCCGCTCGGAGTGCCGAACTTCTTCATCGAGAAGTTCCGGATCCCGCCCTTCCTGCTCCCGATCTACCAGGCCGCCGGGACCCAGTACGGGATCCCCTGGCAGGTGCTGGCGGCGATCAACGAGATCGAGACCGACTACGGGCGCAACCTCTCCGTTTCGAGCGCGGGCGCGCTGGGCTGGATGCAGTTCATCCCCTCCTCGTGGGCCATGTACGGCGTGGACGCCAACGGCGACGGCAAGAAGGACCCCTTCAACCCGGTCGATGCGATCTTCGCCGCGGCTCGCTACCTCCGCGCGGCGGGCGGCAACAAGAACATCAACCAGGCGATCTTCGCCTACAACCACGCCGACTGGTACGTGCAGTCGGTGATGCTGCGCGCCAAGCTGATCGGCGGCATGCCGGCTGACCTCGTCGGGTCCCTGACCGGTCTGACGCAGGGCCACTTCCCCGTGGCGGCAACGGCCACGTATGCGGATGCGCTCAACTCGAAGAAGGCGACGAGCCAGGTCCAGGCGGGCAACGCCGCCGTGGCCGACTCGCCCACCTCGGGTCGCACCTCGATCGACATCTTCTCGCGCGCGGGCGCGCCCGTGATCGCCGTCAACGACGGAATGATCCAGGCGGTCGGTTCCGACGCCAAGCGCGGCCGCTACGTCGTCCTGCAGGACGTCTTCGGAAACATCTACACGTACTCGCATCTCGGCAAGATCTCCGCGACCTACCCGGCGGCCAAGCAGCAGCAGCCGGCCGTTCCGGTCAAGAGCGACGTCGAGACCCCGCCGAAGGACGCCCAGCCCTCGGCGCCGGCATCGGCCGGCCAGCAGGCCAAGCCCGTCACGTCGGTCTCGCCGCGAAGCGGCGGTGGTGGCGGTGGCGGTGGCGGCGCGGGTATCGCGCGGCCGGTCAAGGTCCGGCTCTTCGCGCACCCCTCCCGCACGGCGTCCTACGCGGCCGGGGGCGACCAGCAGGTCGTCGACCAGTCCGGCCCGGTCGCCGGGTACGGCAGCTTCGACAACTACGTCGGCAAGGTGCTCGGCCTCAATCGCCAGGACGTGGTGCTCAAGCCCCTGAAGCCCGGCGCGCAGGTCATCGCCGGCACGATCCTCGGCGGCATCGAGCAGACCAATCCGCAGGTCGCCCCGCACGTGACGTTCGCCGTCCGGCCGGCGGGCCGCGGGGCCCCGGCGATCGATCCCAAGCCGATGCTCGACGGCTGGAAGCTGCTCGAGGCGACCGCGATCTACCGCGCCGCCGGCAAGAACCCCTTCTGGGGCAAGGACGCCAAGAACCCGTCCATCGGCCAGATCCTGCTCATGAGCAAGGCCCAGCTCGAGCAGCGCGTGCTCTCCGATCCGCACATCCAGATCTATGACTGCGGCCGTCAGGACATCCAGACGCACGTCATCGACCGCCGCGTCCTGGCCCTGCTGGAGTTCCTCAGCGCCTCGGGCCTTCGCCCCTACGTCTCGACGTTGAAGTGCGGGCACACCTACTACGTCGCGGGCGGCGGCATGGTGTCCGAGCACACCTATGGCGACGCCGTCGACATCGCGATGGTCAATGGGATCCCGATCTCGGGCCACCAGGGGGCGGGCACGATCACCGACATCACCGAGCGGCGGATCATGACCCTGCAGGGCTCGATGCAGCCCAACCAGCTGATCTCGCTGATGACCTATCCCGGCGTGTCCTACGCCTGGGCCCAGAGCGACCACGCGGACCACATTCACGTCGGCTTCCAGCCCATGTTCGGCGACAGCTCGAAGCTCAACGCGACGTACGGCAGCGCGCTGAAGCCGGCACAGTGGGTGAAGCTCATCGACCGGATCAACCACATCGACGAGCCGGTCGTGCCGACGACGCCCTCGAAGTACGCGCTGCCGGCGAACGGCGGGCGCTAGGCCCTACTGCGCCGCGCCGGCCCCGGCCGGCGTGCTGAACACGCGGGGGTCGGGTCGCGTTCTGCAGGCTCTGGCGTGCTTAAAGCGACAGGACCTCCTTGGTGCGCGGGCTCAGGAACGACCCCTACCCGCCGGGATGCCGGCGGGCGTACGCCGCGCTCTGCACGCGCACGAGGTCGACCAGGTTCCCCAGCGCGACGTCGACGTCCATCAGGTGCAGGCCCCAGGTGGGGTCGGGACTGGCCTTCGGCGTCGGCGCGCCGTTCAAGGGGCTGATCTGGAGCACGCTCGCGCCGCCGGCGGACGAGCAGCTCGCCCGGTAGCTCCGGGGCACGTGGATCCAGGTCGTGGGCGCGGTGGGAAGCGGTACCCCGAGCAGCTTGATGCCGATCGAGAGCGGGTTGCTCGGGGCGAATGGCTCAGTCGGGAAGATCGAGTCCAAGGCGCTCGACCCGCCTCCGAGCGCCGCCGGATTCGTGCACAGGACGCGCCGGCCCGCCGCCGTGGTGCGCCCGAACTTGCTCTTCGCCGGTACCGGAGCGTCGAAGGTCGAGTAGGCCACCACGCACCCGAGCTGCGTCGTCGAGTGGCAGGCGCGGACGTGCTTGAAGTCGCCGCCGACGTCCTTGCCCTTGCGCACCGTGACGTTGCCGCCAATCAGGAGGGCGGAGATCAGCCTGGCGCGCATCGCGGGCTTGGGATCGATCTCGGCGGCGATCAGCGCTCGGAGCACGAAGGTGCCCTGCGAGTGCCCGA
>JAWVFS010000112.1:0-4443 GCA_033855795.1 Solirubrobacteraceae bacterium
CCAACCTGCCGGTGGAGCGGGCCTGCCTGATCGTGCTCGACGGCTGGGGCCTCGCCCCTCCAGGCCCAGGCAACGCGGTCTCGCTGGCGGACACGCCGGTGTTCGACGAGTTGTGGGGCGCCTATCCCCACACGCAGCTGGCGGCCGGTGGCCGCGCGGTCGGGCTGCCGGAGGGTCAGATGGGGAATTCGGAGGTCGGGCATCTGAACCTCGGGGCCGGCGCCGTGGTGCGCCAGGATTTGACGCGCATCGACCAGGCGGTGGCCGACGGATCGCTCGCGCAGAACGCGGTCCTCCGCGACGCATTCACCGGTGCCGAGCGCGTGCACCTGATCGGTCTCGTGTCCGACGGCGGCGTGCACTCGGGCCTCGGCCACCTGCGGGCGCTGCTCGAGCTGGGCGCCGGGCTGGGCGGCGATGACGTCGTGGTCCACGCCTTCAGCGACGGCCGCGACACGCTGCCCGAGTCGGGAGCCTCCCACCTCAAGACGGTCGAGGATTGGTGTGCGCGCGCCGGCAACGCACGCATCGGCTCGGTCGTCGGCCGGTACTTCGCGATGGACCGCGATTCCCGTTGGGACCGCATCCAACAGGCGTACGACCTGCTCGTTCACGGCCGCGCGCCGCACCGGGCGCCCACGGCGGCCGAGGCCGCGCGAGCCTCCTACGGCCGCGGTCAGACGGACGAGTTCATCGAGCCGACCCTGGTCGGCGAGGAGGCGAGGATCCGCCCGGACGCCGACAGCGTGTTCGGCTTCAACTTCCGGCCGGACCGGATGCGCGAGATCACGCGCGCGCTGGCCGAGCCCGGCTTCACCGAGATCGATCGCGGCGGCGCCGAGCCGGTTGCGCGCTACTCGACGATGACCGAGTACGAGGAGGGCTGGCCCTATCCGGTCGCCTTCCCACCCGAGCGCCCTCAGGTCACGCTCGCCGGCCTGTTGGCAGAGCGGGGCCTGCGGCAGCTGCACGTCGCCGAGACCGAGAAGTACGCCCACGTGACCTACTTCTTCAACGGTGGCGAGGAGGACCCGTATGCCGGGGAGACCCGCGAGCTCGTGCCGTCGCCCCGGGACGTGCCGACGTACGACCACAAGCCGGAGATGAGCGCCACCGGCGTAGCCGAGGCCTTCGCCCGGCACTGGCGCGAGGATGCCCCCAGCTTCGGCGTCGTCAACTTCGCCAACCCGGACATGGTCGGCCACACCGGCGTCATCCCCGCGGCCGTCCGGGCGGTCGAGACGGTGGACGGCTGCCTGGCCGAGGTCGTCGCCGCCGTACACGAGGGCGGGGGAGCCTGCATCGTCACCGCCGACCACGGCAACTGCGACAACATGCTGGAGCCCGACGGCACACCGAATACGGCCCACTCGCTCAATCCCGTGCCCCTCATCGTCACCGTTCCCGGCCTCTCGTTACGCGAGGGCGGGGTGCTCGCGGATGTGGCGCCGACGGTCCTGCAGCTGCTGGGGGTTGATCAGCCGGAGGCGATGACCGGCCAGTCGCTGATCGACTGAGTCGTCAGTCGTCAGTCGTCAGTTGCGAGGGGTCGGCAACGTTCGCTGCAGCCAGTCGGTGAAGGTCGGTATTTCCCGTGGATCAATTGTGTGGGGGACGGGGGACTCGCGGTACAGGACGTCGGCGCCGGCGTCGCGCAGCCGCTGGGCGGCCTGCCGGCCGAAGTCGACCGGGATGATTTGATCGAGCGCGCCGTGCCCGATGGCGACGGGGAACCCCTCGCGGTTGGACAGGTCGAGCTCGTAGCCCTCGACCGTGGGCATGAACCCGCTCAGCGCGAGGATGCCGGCCGGGGCCGGACGTCCCTGCACCAGGCCGAGCCCGTAGGCCATCACGGTGCCCTGGGAGAAGCCGCCGAGCACGGTGCGGTCGATGCCGACACCGTGCTCGGCCAGCGCGGCCTCGAGCCACGCGGTCAGCCCGGTGAACGTGGCGCCGAAGGTCTCGGGGTCCGGGTAGCCGATCTCGCGAATCACGTACCAGTGCCGGCCGCCGGGGGGGAGCTCGAGCGGCCCGCGCGGCGCCAGGCCGACGAGTCGCCGCTCGGGGTCGAACACGTCGAGGAGCGGCGCGAGGTCCTGTTCGGTCGTCCCCCGCCCGTGCATGAGGACGAGCGCGCCCTCGGGGTCGCCGGCGGCGGGACGCACGTGGGCGACGAACTCGCTCATCGCCGCAGAGCGTAGTTGCCCCGGCCGGCCGGCCCACCGTCGCCCGATCCGTTGCCGCTCGCCGCGGGCGCTGCTACCGTCGTTGCAGCTGCAATCAGTCCGAGCCACCATGGCGACCACAAGCACACCCGTCGCAGTGCAGCTCTCGCCGGCCGAGCTGGCCGCCTGGCGCGGCTTCCTCCGAGCCCACGCGCTGCTGGTGCGCGAACTGGACTGCGAGCTCGAGGAGGCCCACGGCCTGGCGCTCGTCTCCTACGACCTGCTCGTGCGCCTCGAAAAGGCCCCCGACCACCGGATGCGCATGCGTGAGCTCGCCGACGCGCTCATGCTCAGCCGCAGCGGGCTGACCCGCCTGGTCGACCGCCTGGTGCGGGACGGCCTGATCAAGCGCTCGACCTGCTCGGCCGACGCCCGCGGCGCGTACGCCGTGCTGACCCCGAAGGGCCGTCGCGAGCTTCAGGCCGCGCGTCCCCTCCACCTGGACGGCGTTCGCCGCCGCTTCCTCGACCACTTCGACGAGCAGGAGCTGGCACGGCTGACGGATGTGTGGGAGCGCCTCACGGCGGGCGAGAGCCGCCCCGAAGGCTGCTCCTGAGGCTCGACGGGTAGTACCGGCATCGCCGCGCCGCTGAGCATCGAGCACCGCGACGCCGGCTCGCGGGCGCGCGCCGGCCGGCTGCGCCTGGCCCACGGCGAGGTGCGGACGCCCGCCTTCGTCCCTCTCGCCACCAAGGGAGCCGTGAAGACGCTCGAGCCGGCGGAGGTCGCCGCGCTCGGCTACGACATGGTGCTCGGGAACGCTTTCCACCTGCTTCTCGACCCCGGCCACGAGCTGATCGCCCGCCACGGCGGCCTGCACGCGTTCATGCACTGGCCCGGGCCGATCATCACGGACTCGGGTGGCTTCCAGGTGTTCTCGATGGGCCACGGCACCGTCGCGGACGAGGTCAAGGGACGCCGCTCTCGCCGAGAGGGCGTGCGCGAGGGGGCGATCCTGTCGATCGACGAGGACGGCGTCCGCTTCCGCTCCTACACCGATGGCGGCGAGCGCTTCATGGGCCCGGAGACCTCGATGGAGGTCCAGGCCGCGCTGGGCTCGGACATCGCGCTGGCGTTCGACGAGTGCACGCCGTTCCACGTGACACGCGAGTACACCGAGCGCTCGACCGAGCGCACCCACCGCTGGCTCGGCCGCTGTCAGGACTGGCACCGCGAGCACGCCCCCTCCGACCAGCTGCTCTACGGGATCGTCCAGGGCGGCGTTTACGAGGATCTGCGCCGCGCCTCGGCCCGCGAGGTCGCCGCGAGCGGCGTCGGCGGGATCGCGATCGGCGGTTCGCTCGGACAGGAAAAGGCGCAGATGCACGAGGTCGTGGGATGGGCGACCGAGGAGCTTCCCGAGGATCGGCCGCGGCACCTGCTCGGCATCGGCGAGGTGGACGATCTCATCCGGGGCGTGGAGCTGGGCATCGACACGTTCGACTGTGCGATGCCGACCCGGATCGCCCGCCACGGCATGGTGCTCGTGCCGGACCCGGACGGCCGCTGGCGCACCGACCTGGCGAAATCCCGGGCGCGCGACGACGACGCGCCGATGATGGACGGCTGCCCGTGCCCTGCATGCGCGGTCGGGTACAGCCGCGCCTACCTCCACCACCTGCTGCGCGTGCGCGAACTGACGGCACTGCGCCTGATCACGCTGCACAACCTCGCGTTCATCGGGCGGGTGATGGCCGACCTCCGGGCGGCGATCGCCGCGGGGACGCTGGCCGAGACGGCGGCGGCGCTGCGCGCCGGGGCCGCGCCGGGCGCGAGCTAGGACTCGACGTCACGGACGATGTCCGCGATGCCCGCCCGGCGAGCGCCCGCGTCGGCGATGGACTGGAACAGGCGGCCGCCGAAGAGCATCGGGATCGCCGACCGGGGCACGACGATCCGGCGGGCGCGGCGCTCGATGCCGCGCTCGATGCCGCGAGCCGCCTGGGCCACCGGCAGGGGACGGATGAAAATCGCGGGGGTTCGTGCGTTCAGTCGTTGCGTCGTGCGCTCCGCGAACGCGTCGCGCGTCATGTCGGTGTCGATGACGCCGAAGTAGGCGCAGCCGACGTCGACCCCGTCCCCCGCGAGCTCCGGCCGCAGGGAGTCCGCCAACGCCTCGACACCCGCCTTGGCCATGTTGTAGGAGGCCATCATCGGCAGGTGGATGGCCGCCGCCATCGAGGCGATGCAGAGCACGTAGCCGCGGCGGGCCCGCACA
>JAWVFS010000113.1:0-13444 GCA_033855795.1 Solirubrobacteraceae bacterium
GGCGCGTGGGGACCGGCGGCGCGAGCCGCTAACGGCTTTTTGCGGTCGCCTGGCCTGCGGGATACTCCGCGGGCGATGTCGCAGGAGAACGTCGAGGCCGTCGAGCGGGCTGTCGCCGCCGTCAACGAGACCTACCGCACCGGCGACATGCGCCCGTGGCGGCGACTCGTCGAAGCCGAGTGCGATCCGGAGATCGTGCTCGACGCCCCGACCGATGCGTTCACCGAGGGGGAGTGGCGCGGCCACGACGGGGCGGTCGGTTTTGTGGCGAATCAGATGGAGGTGCTCGACGGCATGTGGCTGCGCGTCGACGAGTACATCGATGTCGGCGACGGCGACGTGATCGTCGTGGCGATCACGTTCGGTGGGCGGGCGCGGCACAGCGGTCTCGAGGTTGAGCTGCACCCGGTCCATGTCTTTCGACGTCGGGACGGGCGCACCGTGCGCTGGCAGATCTTTCAGGCCCGGGAGGAGGCCCTCGAAGCCGTGGGGGTCCGGGAGTAGGCGTGCCGGGTCTCGCAAGCCGGTTCGCTCCACCCTCCTAGCCGGGAAGGAACTCCTGGTCGCCGGCGGGGGCCGCCGGGCCGCTGTCGATCGCCGCGGACGAGCCGCCACCCTCGCCGCCGGGCGCGGACACCGGGACCGGCGGAGCCCTCGGGGCGCGGCGGCGGCGGCCGGCATGCCGAGAACGCGGCTTCGTGGCGTGGTGGCGGCGGGTCGGCCGATGCACGCGAACCGGGGGCCGGGACGCCGGCCGGCGGGCAGGTTGCGCGGCCGGGGCCGGCTGGACCGCCTGCGGCGCGGGGTCTCGCGCCGCCGATGCCGTCTCGTCGGGTAGCCCGGGGCCGCGGCGCTGGAGATGGGGCCACGCCACGACGAGGCCGATCGCGGCCACCGCGGCGAGCGCCCACGCGACGTTCCCCCAGCGGATGCGGCTCATGAGGCTCGGCGACTCGGGCTCCATGCCCCAAGAAGGCGCCGGCCCAGGGCATTCCGCCCCTGCTATCGTCCGCCAACCGCCGCTGAAGCGCGCCTTCGCGCCGTCAGCGGCGTTTCAACGATGGCACTCGTCTACGACCTCATGCTGTTGCTCGACACCGCCGCGACCGACGCGCAGCGCGCGAAGATCCTGGCCGACACCGAGGCGGCCATCACCGCCGAGGGCACCCTCGTCGGCAAGCACGACTGGGGCGCCCGAGCGCTGGCCTACGAGATCCGGCACAAGGGCGAGGCCGAGTACCACCTCTTCCAGTTCAACGCCACCCCGGCCCTCCTCGAGCGCCTGCACCGCACCCTCCGGCTGACCGACGGCATCGTCCGCTTCCGCATCATCAAGCTGGCGCCGGGGACGCCCGACCCCCCGACCGTGCGCCCGGAGCCGCCGCGCGCCGCCGAGGGCGAGGCACCCCCGGCCGAGGCCGCGCCGGCGGAGCCCACACCCGAGCCGGCGGCCGAGGCTGAGCCCGCCGAGGCCCCGGCCGAAGCGGCGGCCCCGGCCGAACCAGCTCCGGCGCCGGAGCCCGAGGGCTCAGACACCGAAGAGGCGTCAGCGCCAGCGGCCGAGTAACGGTGCGCCGGCGCTTCGGGCGCCGAAATCACAACGCGGGACGAGAAACGCTCCTATACGAAGGACTTCTCGTCCCTCGACGGGAACCGGGCCGCCGCAGCTGCGACGGCCCCGCACCCTTCCTCGATGACCGCTGTTGCGAAGCGCCAGCCGGCCTAGAACGGAATGTCGTCGTCGCCGGTGCCGCCGCCGGCGGCGGGGCTCGGCGCGAAGTCCTTCTCGTCCACGGGCACGTCGCTCTTGGCCGAGAACCCGTTGCCGCTTCCGGCGTCGTCACGCCCGCCGAGGAACTGGACCGAGTCGGCGACGATCTCGACGGCCTGGCGCTTGCCCGAGCCGTCCTGCGCCTCCCACTCGCGCCACTCGAGGCGACCGTCGACCGCGACCGGGCGGCCCTTGGACAGGTACTGGGCGCAGTTCTCGCCCTGCTTGCCCCAGACGGTCACGTCGAAGTAATTCGCCTTGTCGACCCATTCGCCCGACGCGTCCTTGCGCCGCGTGTTGCAGGCGATCCGCAGGCTGCAGACGGCGGTGCCGCTGGGCAGCGAGCGCAGCTCGGGATCGCGGGTCAGATTGCCGGTCATGATGACGCGGTTGATGTTGGTGGCGGCCACGGTGGCTCCTTTCAACGGCCATCTCACGGCCGCATGACGACTTCGAAATCTCCTCCCGAGCCTAGCGCCCACGGCGGCGGCGGCGGCCGAAAGACGCAGCATTGTGCGTGGGAATTCGCCGAGCCGGCGTACGCCGCGCGGAATACGCCACGCGCTAGACTCTCTCGCTCTCGCGCCCGGGGAACGGTCCCCGGCGCTCGTTTCCGATCGGGAGCCTTCGACAGAGCATGGCCAAGCAGCGCAACCGTCGCAACACGCGCCGCCGCGACCGCAAGGGCGGTCCCGGAAGCGGTCGGCGCAAGCCCTGTCCGTATTGCCGCGACAAGATCGAGCAGGTCGACTACAAGGACGTCGGCGCGCTGCGCCGGCTGATCTCCGACCGCGGCAAGATCCGCTCGCGGCGCATCACCGGCGCCTGCCGGCGCCACCAGAGCCAGATCGCCCGGGCGGTCAAGCGCGCCCGCGAGCTGGCGCTGCTGCCGTACGTGGCCGAGGGCCGCGACGATCGCGAGCGCGACGATCATCGCGGCCGCGACCGCCGCTGAGGCCGCATGCCCCAGGCGATCCTCCTCCAGGACGTGGACACGCTCGGCGAGCGCGGCACGATCGTCGACGTCTCCAAGGGGTACCTGCGCAACTACCTCGTCCCGCGCAAGCTCGCGCAGCCGGCGACCCCCGGCGCGCTGGAGGCGGCGAAGGCCCGCATGGAGGCGACCGAGCGCGCGAAGGAGGAGGCGGTCTCCCGCGCCGAGGAGAACGCCGCGCTCCTGACGAAGACCGTCCTCACGATCCCCCAGCAGGCCGGCGACGACGGCCGGCTGTTCGGCTCCGTCACCAGCCAGGACATCGTCGACGCGATCCGCGAGGCGCGCGGCCTGCGCGTCGACAAGCGCAAGGTCCACCTCGACGAGCCGATCCGCAACGTGGGGACCCACATGGTCGTCGTCGAGGTCGCCGACGGGGTCACCGCGACGGTCAAGACGATGGTCGTGGAGGACTCCTAACAACTTCGCGGCAATAGCGGGAAGCCCGCGCGGCGCGCGCCGGGGCGCCTCCTATAGTCGGTCGGCCATGGCCACCGCCGAGCGCCCCCACCTGGCAGCGCCGCCGCACAACCTCGAGGCGGAGGAGTCGGTGCTCGGAGCGATCCTGCTCTCCGACAAGCCGCTGTACCAGCTGGTGATCGAGGACGACCTCGTCCCCGAGGACTTCTACCGCGAGCAGCACCGCGTCGTCTACGCGGCGATGCGCGAGATGTACGACGAGGGCGAGCCGATCGACGCCCTCACGGTGACCGAGCGCCTGCGCCAGGCCGGTCGCCTCGAGGAGGCGGGCGGCGAGTCCGGCGTGGCGTCGCTGGGCGGCTCGGTCCCGGCGGCCGGGCACCTGCGCCACTACGCCCAGATCGTCAAGGAGAACGCGCTCATGCGGCGGCTCCTGACGACCACGCACGAGATCCAGGCGAGCGTGCTCCAGCACGAGGCCGCGCCGCGCGAGCTCGTCGAGCAGGCCGAGCGGGCCATGCTCGAGGTCGCCCACGACGACCGCAAGCAGGACTTCCGCAAGCTCGACGACATCCTCCACGTCGAGCTGGACAAGCTCCACCGGCTCTCGACCGAGCACACGTCGCTGACCGGTACGCCCTCCGGGTTCGGGGACCTCGACAACCTCACCGGCGGCTTCCAGCCCGGCAACCTCGTCGTGATCGCCGCCCGGCCCTCGATGGGCAAGAGCTGCCTCGTCACGAACATGGCGGAGAACGCGGCGCTCGGCCATGACCGCCCGGTCGCCCTCTTCTCGCTCGAGATGTCCGAGGCCGAGCTGGCGATGCGCTTCATCGCCAGCCAGGCGCGGGTCAAGGGCGAGGATCTGTCCAAGGGACGTGCCGAGAAGCGCTGGCCCAAGATCGTCGAGGCGACCGGCCGGCTGGCCGCGGCGCCGATCTACGTCGACGACTCCAGCGACTTGGGCATTCTCGAGCTGCGCGCGAAGGCGCGCCGGCTGCACTCCCAGTCGCAGGGCGGCCTCGGGCTCATCATCGTCGACTACCTGCAGCTCATGCGCACCGACCTGCGCCTCGACAACCGGGCCGAGCAGGTCGGCCACCTCTCGAGGGGCCTGAAGATCCTCGCCCGCGAGCTCGACGTTCCGGTCATCGCACTCTCCCAGCTCAACCGCGGCGTCGAGGCCCGCACGGACAAGCGGCCGCTGCTCTCCGACCTGCGGGAGAGCGGCGCGATCGAGCAGGACGCCGACCTCGTCATGTTCATCTACCGCGACGACTACTACAACGAGGACTCCGAGACACCGGGTCAGGCCGAGCTGATCATCTCCAAGCACCGCAACGGGCCGCTGGGGAAGGTCGATCTCGTCTTCCAGTCCGAGTACCCGCGCTTCGTGACGCTGGCCCGCCGCGAGGCCGCGTGAGCGCCCCCTGCCCCCTCGGCGTCTGCGACGGGAGCGGCTTCGTGATCGACGAGGCCACGAGCGCCGCCGTGCCCTGCGAGTGCCGCCCGGGGCGCATCAACCACGCGCGGGCCCGCACCCTGTCCGCCGTGATCCCCAAGCGCTTTCGCGGCGTGTCGTTCGACCGGGCGCCGATCGTGGACATGGACCCGGAGATCGTCCGCGTGGTGCGCCGCTACGTCGAGACCGTCGACGGCAACCTCGACGCCGGGCGCGGCCTGTGGTTCACCGGCGACGTCGGCACCGGCAAGACCACGCTGGCCATGCTCGTCTCCCGCGCCGCGCTGGACGCCGGGCGCTCGGTCGCGATCTACTCGCTGCCGCGCCTGCTCGCCGAGATCCGCAAGACCTTCGACGAGGGCTCCGACCGCTCCCACCTCGGCCTGCTCGAGCGCCTCGCCGCGGTGGACCTGCTCCACATCGACGACGTCGGCGCCGAGCGCACCAGCGAATGGGTGCTGGAGCAGCTCTACTCGATCGTCAACGCGCGCTACGAAGACGAGCGCGCGATGGTGATCACCACCAACCTCGACCACGCCGAGCTGCGCGAGCAGATCGGCGAGCGGACGGTCTCGCGGCTGATCGAGATCTGTGGCGACCCGCTGCCGCTGTACGGCCACGACCGGCGCATGGACCTGCGCGCGTCGTAGCCCGTCCCCGGCCTCGTAGACTCAACTTCGTATGCCATCGATCGTGATCGTCGGCGCCCAGTGGGGCGACGAGGGCAAGGGTAAGGTGACCGACCTGCTCGCCGAGCGGGCGGATGCCGTCGTGCGCTTCCAGGGCGGCAACAACGCCGGCCACACCATCGTGCGCGACGGCGTGGAGTGGAAGCTGCACCTGATCCCCTCGGGGATCCTCTACCCCGGCAAGACGTGCGTGATCGGGAACGGGGTCGTGATCGACCCCAGGGTGCTCACCGAGGAGCTCGACGGACTGCGCCGGCGCGGGGTCGACGTCAGCGGGCTGCGGATCTCGGCCAACGCCCACATGATCATGCCCTACCACCTCCTCCTCGACCTGGCGGGCGAGCAGCGGCTGGGCTCGCTGCAGATCGGGACGACCCGGCGGGGGATCGGCCCCTGCTACGCCGACAAGGCGGCGCGGCTGGGCATCCGCGTGCAGGACCTGCTCGACGAGAAGATCCTCAAGAAGAAGATCACCGCGGCGCTCGAGCCCAAGCAACTGATGCTGCGTCCCCACGCCAAGGACCCCCAGCTGGACCTCCATGCGATGACCGAGGAGTACCTGACCTACGGTCACCGGCTGGAGAAGTACATCACCGACACCTCGCGCCTGATCTGGGACAAGCTCGACGCGGACCGCGTGGTGATCTTCGAGGGCGCGCAGGGGGCGCTGCTCGACATCGACCACGGCACCTACCCCTTCGTCACCTCGTCGAACCCGGTCGCCGCCGCGGCTTGCATCGGTGCCGGGGTCGGGCCAAAGGACATCGACGAGGTGTGGGGCGTGGCCAAGGCATACGCGACCCGCGTCGGCGCGGGTCCGTTCCCCTCAGAGCTCGACGGCGCCCTCGGCGACGAGCTGCGTAGTCGCGGCGGCGAGTACGGGACCACCACCGGCCGGGCGCGGCGCACGGGCTGGCTCGACCTCGTCGCCCTCCGCTACGCCGCGCGCATCAACTCGCTGACGGGGCTCGTCATCACCAAACTCGACGTCCTCTCTGGCCTCGAGACCGTGCGCCTCGGCACGAGCTACCGCGGCGCCGAGGGCGCCGAGTTCTCGGACTTCCCCTACCACCAGTCGGTGCTCCACCACGCCGCGGCCGAGTACGAGGAGCTGCCGGGATGGTCGGAGGACCTGAGCGACTGCCGCACGCTCGACGACCTGCCGGCCGAGGCGCGCGCCTACCTCGACCGGATCTCAGAGTGCACGGGCGTCCCGGTGGTGCTGATCAGCGTCGGCCCGGGCCGAGATCAGGTGATCTGGACCCCGGTGAGTGGGCGGGGCGGCGTTACGCCGTTGGCGGCGTAACAGTCGTCAGTCGTCAGTCGTCAGTTGCTAGGACTCGGGCCGGCCTCCAGGACTCGCGCCTCGCCTCGGCGGAGCAGGCGGCGCGATAGCGCTAGGGCTCCGAGCAGGGCGATGGCCGACAGGGTGATCTGCACGCTGAGCACGCCCTGCTCGGTCCAGTAGACGTCCTCGAGCTGGAGCAGCAGCGCCGACTCGTCGAGCGTCAGCGCCACGCCCGTGCCGAACGGCAGCGCCAGCCACTGGTCGAGCTCCTCGTTGCGCGAGGCGATCGAGGCGCCCCCGGCGAGGAAGGCCATCACGATCCCCGGCACGAAGTGGTGCACGTGGCGGCGGCCGACCTTGAGGTTGCGAAACGGCCCGAACGTGCCCCGGGACCGGATCGTGTGCGTGCTCGCCCGGACGGCGACGAAGGCCAGCACGAACGACGCCAGCAGGTTGAGCAGCGCCGTCTCCCGGGCCGAGGTGGCGCGGAAGCCCTCGACGGCCACCTCGACCGACTCGCGGGCCGCGACCTCGGCCGCCTCGAGCACGTGGTCCGCATCCGCGGGCAGCGGCGCCGAGCCGCGCCGCCAGACGCGCGCCAGCTCGCCGGCCGCCACCCCGACCGTCGTCACCGCCGCCGTCGCGGCGAGCGCCAGCGTCGTCGTCCGCTGCCAGGGACCACGCGGGCGTCGGCGCAGCCGCGTCAGCGCCACCGCTCCAGCAGGTCCTTCTCGGGGACGTCGCTCACCACCCGGGCGGGCACGCCCATGACCACCGAACGCGGCGAGACGTCGCGGGTCACCACCGCCCCGGCGGCCACGAACGCCTCCTCCCCAACCTCGACCCCCGGCAGGAGCACGACCCCGCCGCCGACCCGGCACGCGCGACGGAGCGTGGCCCCCGCCAACGGTGCGTCCGGCGCATGGCGCGCCATCGTGTCGTCGTTGGTCGTCATCACGCCGGGACCCACGAAGACGTCATCCTCCACGACCGAGCCGGCGGTGAGATAGACGTTGGTCTGCACGCGCACACGGGCGCCGATCGCGACGTCGTTGTCCACCGCGCTCGCCCGACCGATGATGCTTCCGGCGCCGATCGTCGTGCGCTCCCGGACGTAGGCCTGGTCGCCGACGATCGCGCCGTCGCCCACGCGCGCGCCGGCGAACACGATGGCGCCGGCGCACACCGAGACACCCGGCTCGAGCACGAGCGGCTCGAGCCGGGCAGAGCCCGCGGCCCGGGAATGCGGAGCCAGCCGCGGTGGCTTGCCCAGCGCCACGTGATCCTGGATCCGGCATCCGTCGCCGATGACGGTCCCCGGGTGGATGACGACGAACGCTCCGAGCTGCACGTCCTCGCCCAACTGCGCGCCGTCGCCGACGACCGGCGCCCCCGGCCCCTCAGGCGCCGCCGACATGCGCCTCCGCGCGCCGGGACGCCTCGAGCGAGTCCTGCAGCGCCTCCAGCACGCGCACCACCCGCAGGCCGCTCTCGCCGTCGGAGCGCGGTGTCGCGCCATCGCGCACGCACGCGACGAAGTGCTCGCACTCGGCGCGCAGCGGCTCGGTGTTGGGGATGCGCGGGCTCCAGGTGTCGCCCGACCGCGTGATGTACTCGCCGTAGGAGCCGGCGCGCTCGTCGAAGCCCTTGTCGTAGACCGCCACCTTGCGCTCGAGCTCCATGTCGTCGAACGTCGCCATCCGCCGCGAGCCGACGACGGTGAAGCGCCGCTCCTTGTGCGGGTCCAGCCATGACAGGTGGAGGTGGGCGGACAGGCCGGAGGGGAAGCGCAGGAAGCAGAACACCACGTCCTCGATCCCCGGCTTCATGTAGGACTCGCCGCGCGCCTCCACCTCGTGCGGCTCCTCGCCGGCGAGCGCCAGCAGCACGGAGACGTCGTGCGCGCCCAGGCTCCACAGGGCGTTCTCCTCCTCGCGCAGCACGCCGAGGTTGAGCCGGTTGGAGTAGATGTAGCGGATCTCGCCCAGCTCACCGGAGTCCGCGATCTCCTTCAGCCGCAGCACGCCCGGGTGGTACTCGAGCAGGTGACCGACCATCAGCACTCGCTGGGCGGCGCGCGCCGCCTCGACCGCGCGCTCGGCGTCGGCGACCCGCTCGGCCAGCGGCTTCTCCACGAAGCAGTGCTTGCCCGCCTCCAGCACCCGGGCGGCGAGCTCGGCGTGGGTGGGGACGGGCGTGGCCAGCGCGACCGCGTCGAGCTCGGGATCGGCCAGGAGCTCGTCCAGGTCGCCGGTCACCCGCGCGTCGCGCAGCGATGGAGCGACGCGCTCGCGCGCCTCCTCCGAGGCGTCGCACACCCAGGTCAGCTGGCAGTCGGGCAGGCCGTCGAAGTTGCGCGCCAGGTTCGGGCCCCAGTAGCCGAGGCCGACCACGCCCACCCGGACCGGCTCGGCGCTCACAGCCGCACCAGGCCGGGCGCCTCGATCCCGCGGGTCACGCCGCGCAGGTCCATGACCAGCGGCGTGTCGCGGACGACCCGCTCGATGTCCAGGTCGGGGTGGGCGGTGACGATCACGGCGAGGTCGGCGCCGTCGAGCGCCCCGTCGAGGTCGGTGCTGCTCAGGTCGAACTGCGGCAGGTCGTGCACGTGCGGGTCGTGGTAGACGACGTCGGCGCCGTGCTCCCGCAGCAGCTCGAGGATCTTCAGCGCCGGGGACTCTCGCGTGTCGCCCACGCCGGGCTTGTACGCGACGCCCAGCAGCGCGATGCGCGAGCCGCGGACCGCCTTCTCGGCGTCGTTGAGCGCCCGCACGATGCGCTCCACGCAGACGTACGGCATGGCCTGGTTCATCTTGCCCGCCAGCTCGACGAACTCGGGGACGAAGTCGTACTCGCGCGCGCGCCAGGACAGGTAGAAGGGGTCCACCGGCAGGCAATGGCCGCCCATGCCCGGACCCGGGTCGAAGCGCATGAAGCCGTACGGCTTGGTGGCGGCCGCGTCGATGACCTCCCACACGTCGATGCCCATGCGGTCCGCCAGCACCGCGAGCTCGTTGACCAGCGCGATGTTGACCGAGCGGAAGATGTTCTCGAGCAGCTTCGAGAGCTCGGCCACCTCGGGCGTGGAGACCCGCACCACCTCGTCGCAGATGTTGCGGTACAGCGCCTCCGCACGGTCACCGCAGGCGTCGGTGAGGCCGCCCACCACCTTCGGCGTCGAGCGCATCGTGTGATCGGTCCGCCCCGGGTCCACCCGCTCGGGCGAGAACGCCAGGTGAAAGTCGCGGCCGGCCGCCAGACCGGACTCCTCGAGGATGGGGAGCAGTCGCTCGCGCGTCGTGCCCGGGTACGTCGTCGACTCCAGCACGATGAGCTGGTCGCGCGTCAGCACCTTCGCGAGCGCGGCCGCCGCGTCGATCAGGGCCCCCAGCTCCGGCTCCCGGTTGGCGCTCAGGGGCGTGGGAACGCAGACGAGGATGGCCTCCGCGCGCTCAACCTCGGCGTAGGAGGTCGTGGCGACTAGGCGGTCCTCGACGCCGCGCAGGCGCTTGGAGGGGACGTCCTCCACATGGGAGGATCCCTGATTGACGGCCGCCACCCGCTGCGAATCGACGTCGATGCCGATCACCTCGTGGCCGGCCTCGGCGAACGCGACGGCGAGCGGCAGGCCCACGTAGCCCAGCCCGACGATCCCGATGGTCATGAGGCGAGGAGTCTAGGAGGTTGCCTCTAGGAGGTTGCTCGAGCGCGACTGCGCGTGAGCGCGTCGGCCACGCGCTCACCGGCGTGGCCGTCGCCGTACAGCGGCGGGTGCTCCGCGGGGCGCGGGCGCTCGAGCGCCGCGCGGGCCGCGGCGGCGTCGAGGTCGACGAGCACGTTCCAGCCGGCCTCCACGGTCTCCACCCACTCGGTGGTGTCGCGCAGGGTCACGCAGGGGACGCCCGCCAGGTAGGCCTCCTTCTGCACGCCGCCGGAGTCGGTGAGCACGGCGCGGGCGTGGAGAAGCAGTGCGGTGAACTCGAGGTAGCCGAGCGGCGGGGCCAGGCGAACCGGCGATCCAGGCGCCTGCAGTCCGTCCAGCAGGTCCCCGTCCTGTAGGCGCGCTCGCGTTCGGGGGTGCAGCGGCAGCACCACCTCGTGCGGCAGGCCGGTCAGGAGCTCGACCAGGGCCCGCAGGCGGACCGGGTCGTCGACGGTTCCGGCCCGGTGCGCCGTGGCCAGCAGGTAGTCCCCCGCCTCGACGCCATGGGCGGCGAGCACGTCGAGGCGCTCGCGGGCGCGCGGCGCGAACAGGCGAGCGACGTCCACCATCACGTCGCCGACCAGCTCGACCGTGCCCGCGGCGTGCTCGCGGACGAGGTTGTCCACCGCCGTCTGCGACGGGCACAGCAGGAGCTCACTCAGGTGGTCGGTCAGCACGCGGTTGACCTCCTCGGGCATCGAGCGATCGAACGAGCGCATGCCCGCTTCCACGTGCGCCACCGGGAGGCCCTGCTGCGCCCCGGCCAGCGCGCCGGCCAGGGTCGAGTTCGTGTCGCCGTAGACGAGGACGAGGTCCGGGGCCGACTCCGCGAACGCCGGCTCGAGCGCGTCCATCATGCGGGAGGTCTGCGACGTGTTCGAGCCGCCCGCGATGCCCAGCTCGCGGTCGGGCGGCGGGATGCCCAGCTCGCGCACGAACACCGACGACAGCTCGTCGTCGTGGTGCTGGCCCGTGTGCACCAGGACCTCCTCGTGGCGCTCGCGGAGCGGGCCCGAGACGGCGGCGGCCTTGACGAACTGGGGACGGTTGCCGATGACGGTTAAGATCCTCATGGCGTTGATTCGCAGCACCGTACAGGCCGCTCGCCACCTGCTCTGGTACGTCGGCTATCAGATCGGGACCAGCGGCCCGAAGGGCGACTAGGCCTCGGCGGCCAGCTCCGCCTGCACCCGCTCGTGGAACGCGTCGGCGGCGGCCAGCGTCAGCGGCCTCGCGCCGGGCAGCTCGCGGTCGTCGATCACCGTCACCGGCTGCACCTCGCGAATCGTCGAGGCGAGGAAGGCCTCGTCGGCCGCGGCCAGGTCGTCGCGCGTGCACGTCGCCTCCCGCACGTCGGCGAGCTCCATCAATCGCGTGCGGGTGATCGAGGCGAGGATGTGCTCGTCGAGCGGCGGCGTCAGCAGGCCCCCGTCGCGGGCCCAGAAGAACGTCGAGGTCGGCGCCTCCAGGACGCGGCCGTGCGGGGTGACCAGCAGGGCCTCGTCGAACCCGCGCTCCTGCGCGAGGCGGGTGGCGAGCATGTTGCCGGCGTAGGAGAGCGACTTGATGCCGTCCAGCACGCGGGTCGGCGCGTAGGTGACACTGCCCAGGCGCACGCCCGCCGGGTGCTCGGGCAGCGGCTCCAGCAGCGCGAGCCGGTGGCCGCCGCGGGTGACGACCAGCCGCAGAGCCGCGTCGCCCGGCGCGGCCGCCTCCAGCAGCGCGAGCGCGTCGGCACGGACCGCCTCGGGGTCGAGCGGGAGGCGCAGGTTGGCCGCCGACCGCTCCATCCGCGCGACGTGGTCGGCCAGCGCGTACGGCCGGCCGCCGTACACCCGCATGACCTCGAACACCCCGTCGCCGCGCAGCAGGCCCGGGTCGGTCACCGGGATCCGCGCCTCGGCGACCGGGAGCACCCTGCCGTCCAGGCTGGCCAGGTCGGTCATCGCGGACACGCTACAACGCCTCCAGGCCCTTCACGATCAGCCAGGCGCCGAATCCGAAGCCCAACACGACGGGGATCGCGCGCCGGTGCGCGGTCATGAACCTGCCGAGCGCGCCCAGGACGCGGCGCGACGCGTGCGGCGCCACGGCGACCAGCGCGACGGGGAGGACCGCCGGCGCCAGCGCGATCAGCGCCACGATCACGTGCGCGAGGGCGCGGTCGGCGTCGGACACGTGGCTCGTGGCGATCAGCTTCATCGCCGGCAGGTACAGCGCCAGCGTGGTGACGTTGGTGACCATCGCGCCGAACCCGAGCGCGAACGAGCGTGCCGGCCCGGCCGTGGGCTTCGGCTCGTCAGCCGGCCGGGGAACTGGGGGCGCCCGCAGGAGCGCGCGGACCCCGACCAGCAGCAGCAGCACCCCGAGCGCCAGGTCGACGCCCGCCCTGGTCGTGCTCGAGGTGTGCAGCGAACCGCTGATCGCGAATGCGAACGCTCCGAGGACGGCCAGCGGCACCGCCGCGCCCGCGGTCAGCGCAAGGCCCCGGACGAGCGGCCGCTCCCCGGTCAGCGTGGTCAGCGTGAGGAGGAAGAGAACGGGGCTGATCGCCGCGCCGAGCGCCAGCGGTATGACCTGGGAGAGGAGCGCGCCCATGACGAGCGGTCAGGACACCAGGCGCGGCGGACGGCGGTCTACCCGGGAGTGGGCCGTGAAGGGATCGAACCTTCAACCTTGGGCTTAAGAGGCCCCTGCTCTACCAATTGAGCTAACGGCCCGGAGGCGGCGAATTCTACCGGCGGGCGGCTACTGGCCCGTCGCCGATTGGGCCGGCGCCTGGGTCCCGCCCTGCGCGGTCTGCGGCTTCTTGGCCTGCTCGAGCAGCAGCTTCGTCTGCGTCTTGCGGGCCGACGGCGTCAGCGACAGGGTCTTGGCCGCCGCCAGGTCCCCCGTGCGCTTGTCCCCCGCGGCGTAGGCGAACACGGCCAGGGTGTAGAAGGTCTGGGCGCTCGGCCGCGACGCTGTCACGATCTGCGCCGCCTTCACCCCCTTGGCCGGCTGGTTCAGCGCGGTGGGGGAGTACACCTGCACCATCAGCGACGCCAGCGAGTCGTCGGGGTTGCGCGGGTTCAGCGCGAGGTAGTGCTCCCAGGCCGTCGCGGACTGCTGCAGCTG
>JAWVFS010000114.1:0-3304 GCA_033855795.1 Solirubrobacteraceae bacterium
CTCCATCGCCGCCAGCACGACGCTGCCGGGCTCCCGTGTGGCCGACTCGACGAAGCGCGCCGAGGCGTCCGCGACCTCCACGAGGCCCTCGCCGCGCATCTCGAACACGCCGGCATCGGCCGTCGCGCCGAAGCGATTCTTCAGCGCCCGCAGGGTGCGGTAGGTGCGCTCGCGCTCGCCCTCGAACTGCAGCACGGCGTCGACCAGGTGCTCGAGCACGCGGGGCCCGGCGAGCGAGCCCTCCTTGGTGACGTGCCCGACGAGCAGAACGGCGACGTCGTGCGCCCGGGCGACGCGCGCGACGCGGTCGGCGACCTCACGCACCTGCCCGACCGAGCCCGGCGACCCGGCGAGCTCCGGAGCGTGCAGCGTCTGCACGGAGTCGACCACGCAGACCTCGGGGCGCTCGTGCTCGAGCGTGGCGACCACGGCGTCGAGGTCGGTCTCCGCCAGAACCGGTATGCCGAGGGCGCCCTCGCCGAGGCGCTCGGCGCGCAGGCGCACCTGGGCGGCGGACTCCTCGCCCGAGATGTACAGCGTGCGCCGCCCGGCGGCCGCGAGCCGCCCGAGCGCCATCGTCGTCAGGGTCGACTTGCCGATCCCGGGCGAGCCCCCGAGCAGCACGAGCGAGCCGGGCACGAGCCCGCCGCCGAGCACGCGGTCGAGCTCACCGATCCCCGTGGCCAACCGCGCCACGGCCGGCGCCCGGACCTCGGCCAGCGGAACCGGACGAGCCGCGCGGGAGCCGCCGGCGCGCGCCGGCCCGCGGGCGCCCGACCGCTGCGGCGGCCTTTCCTCGACCAGCGTGTTCCATTCGCCGCAGCCGGGGCACTGGCCGTGCCACTTGGCCTCGCTGTGCCCGCAGGCGGAGCAGACGTGGATCGTGGCCGGGCGCGGCATCGTCGTCGAGCATAGGCCCGGGACCCGACGCGTTCGCCCCTCTCAGGCCGTGGCGTCGAGCGCGCGCGTCACGTCGGCGCAGATATCGGCCGCGTCCTCGATCCCGGCGCTGAGGCGGACCCAGCCCTCGGGGATCTCGTCGCCGCCCCAGCGCGCCCGGCGCTCGGCCGTGGTGTGGACCCCGCCGAAGCTCGTGGCCTCGATCACCAGGTCGCAGGCCGCGAGGAACGCTTCAGCCCGCTCGCGGCCGCCGGCGTCGAAGCCGATCACTCCGCCGACGCCGGGGTGGCGAACGTCGGTCACGTCGTCGCGGGCGCGCAGCAGGTCGACGAGCGCCCGGGCGTTGGCCTCCTGGCGCTCCAGGCGGACGCCGAGTGTGGCCAGCGAGCGATGGGCGAGCCAGACCTCGAACGGTCCGGGGATCGAGCCGGTCTGCCGCCGCCAGGCTCTGAGCGCCTCGGCGTGGTTGGAATCGCGCGCGGCGACGTGGCCGATCATCAGGTCGGCGTGGCCCGTCAGCGCCTTCGTCCCCGCGCTGATCGAAAAGTCCGCGCCCCGGTCGAGCGGCCGCTGGCGCAGCGGCGTCGCCAGCGTGTTGTCCACGGCGAGGAGCGCGCCGGCCGCGCGCGCGGCATCCGCGACCGCCCCGATGTCGCACGAGTCGAGGCCGGGGTTGCTCGGCGTCTCGACAATCGCCAACCGCGCCCCGTCGACCGCGGCGACCACCGCCCCCGTCTCCGTCGGGACGAGGCGCACGTCCGCGCCCACTGCCGCCCCGAGCCGGGCGGCAACGCGGCGGGTCATGAAGTAGCCGTCGCCGGGCACGGCCACCGGGCCGTCCTCAGCGAATGCGTACAGCACCGCCGTGATCGCCGCCATCCCCGACGCGAATACGACCGCCTCGCCGCCCTCGAGCTCCCCCAGGGCCGCCTCGTAGTTCGTCCACGCCGGGTTGCCATAGCGCCCGTAGTCGTACTCGGCGCCCTCGGGGTCACCGGGCAGGTGGTAGGGGCCGGCAAAGACCGGCCCGGGCAGGAAGGGCTTGCCGCGCGCGGGCTCGGGCAGACCGGCGCGGACGGCTCGCGTGCCGGGCGCCCAGTGGTCGCGGCTCATGGCGCTGAAGCGCGCCTGAGGGTTACTCGTCGCCGACCGGCTCGTCGGCCGGCGGCTCGAGGGGCGCCGGGTCTGCCGGCTCCTCGCCCTCGGCCTCGCTGCCGCCCTCGGCACCGACGCCGACCGGCGTGGGCGCCGGCCGCGGCTCGATCACCGTGAGCTTGACCTCTTCCTCATCCGTGCCCTCGGAGGCGGGCTCGACCATCACGGTCGCGCCGGCCGGCAGCTCGGCGCGCAGGACGAAGTCGGCCAGGGGGTCCTCGATGTAGCGCTGGATGGCGCGGCGGAGCGGGCGGGCGCCCATGGCCGGGTCCCAGCCCTTCTCGACCAGCAGGTCCTTCGCCGCCTCGGACAGCTCGAGCTGAAGCTCGCGCTCGGCCATCGAATGGCGGATGCGCCGCAGCAGGAGCTCGATGATCTGCTTGATCTCGTCCCGGGTCAGCTTGTGGAAGACGATGACGTCGTCGATCCGGTTGAGGAACTCGGGGCGGAAGACCTTCTTGAGCTCGCCCATGATCCGGTTCTTCATGTCGTCGTAGCTGATGCCGGTCTCGTCGTCGGACACGGCGAACCCGAGCGGCGTGTTCCGCGCGATCTCGGCGGCCCCGATGTTCGAGGTCATGATCACGATCGCGTGGCGGAAGTCCACGGTCCGGCCCTGGGCGTCGGTCAGCCGTCCGTCCTCGAGGATCTGGAGCAGGATGTTGAAGACGTCCGGGTGGGCCTTCTCGATCTCGTCGAGCAGGAGCACGCTGTAGGGCTTGCGCCGCACGGCCTCGGTGAGCTGGCCGCCCTCGTCGTAGCCGATGTAGCCCGGGGGCGAGCCGACCAGGCGCGAGACGGCGTGCTTCTCCATGTACTCGGACATGTCGACACGCACCATCGCGTCCTCGTCGCCGAACAGGAACTCGGCGAGCGTGCGCGCCAGCTCGGTCTTGCCCACGCCGGAGGGGCCGAGGAAGACGAACGAGCCGGTCGGGCGCTTCGGGTCCTTCAGGCCGGCACGCGATCGCCGGATCGCCTTGGCGACGACCTCGATCGCCTGGTGCTGGCCGATCACGCGCTTGTGGAGCTCCTCCTCCATGCGCATCAGCTTGGCCGTCTCGGCCTCGGTGAGCTTGAACACGGGGATGCCGGTCCACATCGAGACGATGTCGGCGATCTCCTCCTCGCCGACGACCGGACGCTCGCCGTTCTCGCCCTCGGCCCACTCGTCTTCGAGCTGGCGCTTGCGGGTCGTGAGCTGGCGCTCGGTGTCGCGCAGGTTGGCGGCCTTTTCGAACTCCTGGGC
>JAWVFS010000115.1:0-5688 GCA_033855795.1 Solirubrobacteraceae bacterium
GACAGCGGTGACGACGAGCCCAAGGACGAGGGCAAGGACACGGACACGGACAAGGACGAGGACGCCGGCGAAGCGACGTCACCGAAGGACGACTAGAACAGGCCCTCCGGGCTGCTGGCTCCCCGCGCGCGCCGCGGCACTCCCGCGGCCTCGGCAAGCGCGGCCTCGACGTCGGTGAGAATGGCGCGTTCCGAGCGCGAGGCGACGAGCGGCTCGCCGAGACCGTCCACGTGGACGTAGGTGCGGCGGCCGTCGCCGCGGTCGTCGCGCTCGAGCGGCACCACGGCGTACACCCGATCGGCACGGACCCATTTGCCGTAGCCCAGATGCACCATGCGCGGGTCGCGCTTCGCCATCGCGTTATGAATTGTCCCCCATGGGAAGGACGGTTTCCAGTTGCGCTGCGGTCGGGGTGGTCGGATTTGGGCTCGCGCTCGCGTCCGTGGGCTGCGGCGGCGGGTCCTCCGGCGCCTCCCAGGCGACCACAACCCCCACCACGGCCGGGAACACGACGGTGCCGGCCAGCATCAGCCTCACGAGCCCGGTGCTGGCGCCGGGCCGGCCCATGCCGGGCCGCTTCACATGCGACGGCCCGGACGACCCACCGCCGCTGCGATGGTCCGGGGTGCCCCCGGGGACAGCGGAGCTCGCACTCCTGCTCGAGGACCAGAGCGCACAGGGTGAATCGGGCGGGCCCTTCGTGCACTGGAGCCTGTTCGGCATCCCGGCCTCGGCGACGCAGGTCCCTCCTGGCGCCAAGCAGGGCACCAACGACCTCCACCAGCTGACCTACGGCGGCCCCTGCCCACCGGACAACGATCCGGCCCACCGCTACGTGTTCACGCTCTACGCCCTGCGCGCGCCCCTGGACCTGCCCGACGGCGCGCCGCCGCCCGACCTGCGCGCCGCGATAGCCCGCGCCGCTTCGGCCCAGGGCCGGCTGACGGTCACCTATACGCGCGGGAGCGGCTAGAGCCGGACAAACAGCGGGCATCGAGGGGTCGCCTCGGGGCGCGCGGGCGGGTGCGACCGGGGTCGGGTCGCGTTGTGCACGTCATAGCGTGCATAGGGCGACCCGACCTCCTCCCGGCAAGCGGATCCAACGCGCGCCGCCCACGGCCGGACTGGATCGCACCCCCCGCCAGCGGGTAGGCTCGCGCCGACCACGACCGGGAGGAGCGACGGATGAGACGCGTCAACGGATCGGTGCTGGTGCTGGTCGCCTGCGGGCTGGTCGCCGCCGGCTGCGGGAGCTCGAGCAAGAGCGACGCGATCTCGAAGTGCAAGGACGCGGCCAAGTCGATCTCCGACTCCAATGCGCGCAAGGCGGCCGAGGATGCCTGCACCGCGGCGGGCAACGCCGAGAAGAGCATCTCGAGCGCTGTCTCGAGCGCGGGTCAGAGTGCCACCAACGCCGTGTCGACGGCCGCACAGAGCGCGCAGAGCTCGGCCAAGCAGGCCTGTCTGTCTGCCGCTCAGAGCCTGCCCGCCGGCACCGCCCGCGATCAGGCCGTGGCGGGCTGCAACAAGATCAAGTGACGCCGGCCGCACGCAGCGCAGCTGCGCGGTCCGGGTAGAGGAAGAGCCGCGCGACCACGCCGTTGCGGACCGTGACCAGGTACGCCAGGCCGCGCTGGGTCACCTCGAGTCCGCTGCCCCGGCCGCGGCCATGCTGGTCGACCTCGACGAGGACGTGCTCGTCGTCGATGGCGACCACCTCGACGAGCTCGATGCGGAACTCCTCCCACGCGTCCAGCCACTGGGCGATCCAGGTGACGAAGCCCTCCTGGCCGCGATAGGAGCCCGAATTCGGCAGCTCCGGCGCCCCGCCCACCTCCACGTCGTCCTCGGCGATCGCCCACACGGCGTCCATCTCGCGGCGCTCGAAGGCCTCGAAGGCCGTGCGCGCGAGCTCGACATTGTGCTCGCGGGTGTTCAGGGTCCGTCCTCTCCAGGTTGGAGCTAGCTGAGGCCGATCTGCTGCGCTTGCTGGCTCACGCCGCCCGGCGCCGGCGGCTGCGCCCCCGGAGGCGGGTCGGCCCGCACCACGTGCGTCGAGACGACCATGTCGTGCAGCGCCCGGTTGGACTCGTCCCAGATCGGCCACAGGTAGTCCAGCAGGATTGGGATGCTGAAGAAGAACGAGCCCAGCACGCCGAACAGCAGGACCCGCACGACGAACTCGCGCAGCAGCGCCCAGCCGTAGGTCATCGGCTCACCGCCGTCGCGGACCACCCGGATGCCGGCGATCTGCTTGCCCAGCGACTGGCCGTTGCGGTCGCCGCCGCGCATCATGAAGACCGGGTAGTAGACGAAGTAGCACCAGACGATGCCGGCGACGACGATCACGCCACCGATGGTCTGCAGCGCGGTCGAGTTCGTCGCGGTGAGAATCCCGCCGACGACGATCGGCAGGATCGCGAACAGGACATCCAGCAGCAGCGCACCGGCCCGGCTCCACCAGGTCGCCAGCTCGACCGAGCCGAACATCGGTTGACCGTGGGGCCCGCGCGGGCGCATGGGGACCGGCGCCGGCTGCCACGCCGGCTGGGGCGGCTGCCATCCCCCGGGCGGGGGCGGCGCGACGGGCGGCGGCGGAGGCGGCGCCACCGGCGGCGGCGGAGGCGGCGGCGGGCCGGGGGCGCCCGCGGGCGGCGGCGACGGTTCGCCGGGCTGCTGCGGGGCGTCGTCCATGGCGCGACTGTATCCGTCTCAGGACACCCGACGTCGAGCGCTCGCCGCGTTTACTGCGCGGTGTGGTCCGTCCAGCGGGCGCCGTCCCAGTAGCGCAACCGCGCCTGGCCGGAGGGATCCGGATACCAGTTCGCGGGCGGCAGAGGCGGAGCGGCGGCCGCGGGCGGCTGGGGCGCCGCAGCCGTCTGCGCGCTGGCGGGCTGTGGGTCGGGCGCGGGCTGCGGGGCAGCCGGCTGTGCGCCGGGCATCTGCTGCGTGGGCGCGGGCGTCCCCGGCGCGGGCGCCGGCGGCGCCGGGGCAGCCGGCAGCGGCGGCGCCGCGGCGGCGCTGGGCGCCGTGGCCTGTACGGGCACTCCGGCCGTGCGGGCGCGCACGACGAACGTGCCGGCCGCCAGGTCTCCGACGCGCTGGCGCCGGTCGTTGGTGAGCGCGACGATGAAGCCGGTGAGCATCGGGATGATGTACGGAAAGTCGTCCACGATCAGCAGCACCCAGCGCAGCACACCGCGGCCGATGCCCGGCGTGCTGCCGTCCTCCCGCACGACCCGGATCCCACAGATCAGCTTTCCGAGCGTCCGTCCCGTCAGCCCCTGGAGGACGCCCCCGTACAGGAGCCCGATCAACAGCTCGACCACGTAGAAGCTGCTGGCGTCGCCGCCCTGGAGGTAGTACGTGTCGTTGTTGACCGTGACGTGGAGGTTCGTCCCCGTGAGGCTGAGCGCCTGGTCGGTGTGGTGCGCCAGCGCCAGGAACAGCCCCGCGAACACCACGGTGAGCAGCACCCCGTCGATGATGAAGGCGACCACGCGGCGGCCCATGACGTGGGTCGGATTCACGGGCGCAAGCCTATTCGCCCGGTGGGAAGGCCATCAACTCGACGAGGTTGCCTGCCGGGTCCCGGACGTAGGCTCGCGGAGAGCCCCAGTGCTCGGCCCGCGGCTCAACTTCGTGCCCGGCGTCGCGCAGGGCGGCGAGGGTGGCGTCGTAGCCGTCGACCACCACCGCGACGTGGCCGCGCGGCAGCACGGTCGGCTCCGCGACGTCCATGAGGTGCACCTGTGTCGGGCCGCTCTGGACCCATGCCGCCCGGTCGGCGAGCGACGGCGGCGGGGTCACGCGCGCGAACCCCAGCAGCGCGTAGAAGTCGACGCACGCGTCCCATCGGTCCCGGCGCACCTCGAGGGTGACGTGCTGGATCACGTCGCGCACGCCCGCAGCCGGCGGGCCACCGTGCTCGCGCGGCCGTCGGCGAGCGTGGCGCGCACCCGCAGCCGGTAGCGATGGTGCGGCGAGAGCCCGCGACGCCGGACGGTGAAGGCCAGCGGAGGGCGGCGGATCCGCGCCAGCCGGCGCATTCCAACCGAGACGTCGAGGCGGCGCACGAGTGGGCGATCCGCGCCGGTGACCGTCGCCCGCACGGGGGCGCACCGGCGCCGCCCGTACCGCAGCCGCAATCCCAGCCGCACCCGCCCCAGGCCGGCGTCGGGCTCGCGCAGGGCGAGCTCGTTCACCAGCCGGCGATAGGCATCGAACGCCGGCTTTGGCGAGTAGTCGTCGCGCAGCAGACCGTAGTGGTGCTGGAAGTTGGACGAGGCGGTGTTGTGATCGCGCAGGTCGAACCAGCGGTAGTCGGTCACGCCGTAGGTACCGCGGAAGTCGTGCACCGCCTGCACCATTGTCCCGAGCACCTGCGCCTGGGAGTCCTCGGCGCGGCCGGGCCCGGTCGGCCAGCCGTTCTCCTCCACGTGGATGGGCACGCCCGCGCCGAGGCCGGCGATGGGCATGAAGCACCGGCGCAGCTGGCTCATCGCCGCCACCATTCCGTCGCGCTCGCCGCCGGGTGCCTCGGTGGGAGGGAAGATGGTGCCCGGGTAGGCGTCGAGCCCAACCCAGTCCACCGCCGCGACGAATGCCGGTCCGCCGTGGTCGCGCAGGTAGCCCCAGAAGCCGGCCTCGCTGTTCGGGTCCGTGCGGTAGAACCAGTTGAAGCCGACGGTCAGCTGGCGGAAGCCGCGGCGCCTCGCCTCGTCCTTGGCGGCGATCACGCCCCCGATCAGCGCGTCGCGCGCGCCGGGGTAGGCGCCGTCGGAGGAGTCCGGCGAGATCGTGAAGTTGACCTCGTTGGTGACCTGCAGGCCGACGACCCGGGAATTGGGTCCGAAGCGGTCGACGACCTCGCGCACGAACGCGACAAAGCCGGCCACGTTGCCCTCCTGGCCCGCCGCCGGGTGGTAGCGGACCTGCAACTCGACGAGGTAGCCGGCGTCCGTGTACCGCTTCGCCAGCGCGAGAAAGCGGGTGATGCCGGCCTCCCCGTCGGCCCAGAAGAAGCGATTGAGCCGCAGCACGAACGGCGTCTTCGGCGGCCGCAGGCGGGCGAGCGCGGTCAGCGTGCGCGGCGGGTCGTCCGGGACGACCGGGACCGCGGGGCCGAGCGCACCCGCCTCCCCGGCCGGCGTGATGCCGAACCGCAGGCGCGGGCCCGGCGCCATCGGCACGCCGTTCGCGGACGGGTCGCCGAGACATGCGCCCGAGGGGGCGGTGTCGGCGCCCGCGGACGCGGCGGCGAGCGCGGCCAGCACCGCGGCGAGCGCTGCGAAGCGGACGGACCGGCTCACGCCCGGGTGACGGGGCCGACCTCGGGCCAGGTCGAAGGCGGACCGGGTGGGCGCGCGACCTTGTGCGGCTCGCCGCGCGGCAGGTCCTCCAGCACATCGCGCACCTCGGGCTCGCGCAGCTGGCGCGACACCGTCTCGATCGCGGTCTCGATCACGGGGTTGCGATTGCGCGTGCTCATCAGGTTCGGCCCCATCGCGCGGTGGTCCTCGGTCACCGGCTGGATCAGCACGACGCGTGTGCCGGCCGCGCGCAGGCCGCGAGCCTCGCTGCCCAGCCGGCGCCCGGAGGCGTTCCGGACCACGGCGGCCACCCGTTCGACCGGGTTCCAGGCGTGCGGCGGGTGTAGCGACGAGGTGGGGTTGAGGCAGACCACCA
>JAWVFS010000116.1:0-12895 GCA_033855795.1 Solirubrobacteraceae bacterium
CTCCTTGACCATGGCCTGCACGAGCGCGGCCAGCGCGAGTGTGTGCTCCAAGCGCGTCTGCGCGTCGAGCACCCGCACCTCCACCGTGCCGAAGTTCGGGTGCGGCCGCACGTCGTACCAGAGGTAGGTGTAGTCCTGGATCGCACCCGAATCGACCATGAACTCGATGCGCCGCTCGTAGTCGGCCCAGTCCTTGTAGGTCGGCGGGATCCCCACGCGCGGGAACGCCCGGAAGATCGGCGTACGCGTGGAGTGCAGGCCGGTCATGTCGGCGCGCCAGAACGGCGAGTTGGCCGACAGCGCAAGCAGCACGGGTACGTGGACGCGCATGCCATTGGCGATGTGGATCGCCTTGTCGGGATCGTCGACGCCCACGTGCACGTGGACGCCGAAGATGATCTCCTGCCGCGCGACGAAGCGCAGCGCGTTGACCAGGTCGCGGTAGCGGGGGCGCGCCACGATCCGCTGGTCCTCCCACATGGCGAAGGGATGCGTCCCCGCCGCGCCGGTGGCCAGCCCGTTGCCGTGGGCGACCTCGCCCACGGCGCGGCGCAGGCCGCGCAGCTGCTCGCCCGCCTCCGCCGTGTTGCGGCAGGGCTCGGTTGCGATCTCGAGCACGGACTCCATCAGCTCGGGCTTGACCTCGCCGGTCAGCTCCCGTGGCGTGGCCGCCTCCAGCATCGCCTCGACCGCGTTGGCGAGCTCGAGGGTCTCGGCGTCGAGGATCATGAGCTCCTCCTCGATACCGATCGAGTACGAGGGCCCGCTGAAGCGGTGCTCCATGATGCGCGCAAGCGTACCCGGGGCCACGGGCGGCTAATAGACTCCGCCGCAACCACGCAGATCTGGAGGTTCCATGGGCCTGGGTTATGACGGCAAGCTCTACTTCCTGGCGTTCGACCATCGCGGGTCGTTCACCAAGCGATTCGGCATCGAGGGCGACCCGACGCCCGAGGAGACCGACCGGATCGCCGACGGCAAGCACCTGATCTTCGAGGGGCTCCAGGTCGCGCTGGACCGAGGCGCCGATCCCTCTGTGACCGGCGCGCTCGTCGACGAGCAGTTCGGCGCCCCCAGCCACGTGCCCGAGGAGGCCAAGGCGGCACACATCAAGCTCGCCATGCCGGTGGAGAAGAGCGGCCAGAAGGAATTCGACTTCGAGTACGGCGAGGACTTCGGGGCCCACATCGAGCAGTTCGACCCCGACTTCTCCAAGGTGCTCGTGCGCTACAACCCCGACGGCGACGCGGAGATGAACCGGGGCCAGGCCGAGCGCCTCAAGCGCCTCGCCGATTGGCTGCACGAGCACGATCGCAAGTTCCTCTTCGAGCTGCTCGTGCCCGCCGAGGAGGACCAGCTCGCGACCGTGGGCGGCGATACCGACCGCTACGACGCCGAGCTGCGCCCCGAGCTGATGCGGCGGACGATCGCCGAGCTTCAGGACGCGGGCGTGGAGGCGGACATCTGGAAGATCGAGGGCGTCGACACCCGCGAGGACTGCGAGCGGATCGCCGCCCAGGCCCGCGCCGGCGGGCGCGACGGGGTGGTGTGCGTGGTGCTCGGCCGCGGGGCGGATGACGACAAGGTCGATCACTGGCTGCGCCAGGGCGCGCCGGTGGACGGGTACGTCGGCTTCGCGATCGGCCGGTCGATCTGGGGCGGGCCCCTCACCGGCTTCCTCGAGGACTCGCTCTCGCGCGAGGAGGCCGCGGGCAAGGTGGCCGACAACTTCTTGCGCTTCGTCGAGGTGTACGAAGCGGCGGACCAGGCAGTCGCCAGTCGCTAGTCGCTGGTCGCTGGACGCGAGTCGTCAGTCGTCAGTCGTCAGTCGTCAGTTCTTTGGCGCGGATTCGTGACGATTTCCGCGTGCGTGGGCGCTGTCGCTGACGGTGCGCTTACGGTCGTTGCGTGTCGTGGCGCCGTGCCGCACCCTGGCTGGTTCTGTTTGCTCTGTTGGCGGCGGTGGGTGCTGGTGGACTTGAGGGCCTCGGCGGCGGCGGTGGAAGCGCGTTGCGGCCGGGTGCGGGCCTTTCGGCGACGGTCACCCGCGTCGTGGACGGCGACACCGTCCATGTCCGCGTCGACGGCCGCGACGAGACGGTTCGCTACATCGGGATGGACACCCCGGAGACCGTGAAGCCCAACACCCCGGTGCAGTGCTTCGGGAAGGCGGCCAGCGCCGCCAACCGGCGCCTGGTCGATGGCCAGCGCGTGCGGCTGCGACTCGACGCGGAGCCGCGGGACCGCTACGGCCGGCTGCTCGCGTACGTGTACCGCCGGCGCGACGGGCTGTTCGTGAACGCCGCGCTCGTGCGCGACGGGTTTGCCACGATCCTCACCATCCCCCCCAACGTCAGCCATGCCCGCGACCTGCGCGCGCTCGAGCGCCGCGCCCGGGCCCGGAGGCGTGGTTTGTGGGGTGCGTGCACGGCGTGAGCCCCGGCGTTATGTCCCGCCCGGGGTGCTAGGCTGGCGGCCGACCTATGCGGATGCGTCAGAGCATCGCCCAGCTTGAGCGGGCGTTCGTCGAAGAGGTCGAGCTCGATCGCGTGCGGCGGGACCGTTTGCGCCACACCGCGGCCACGCGGTCGCGGGTGCGGACGATTCAGCGCCGTCGCGCGCAGAGCTCGCTGCGCTTCGCTCTGCTCGTTTTTACGATGATCGCGACGGCGGTGATCGTCACCGTCGTCATGTTCCGCACGCTCTACATCGTCCTCGGCTGACGCCGAGGACCGGCCGCAGCGCGCGGTGGCGCGGCTAGTCCCCCTGGTTGGGACTCGACAGGTTGGTCAGCGCGGCGTCGACGTCGGCATTGCCGGCGGCCGCCGTCGCGCGATCCTGCTGAATTTCGAGGTAGACCTCTTTGCGGAATACGGGGATGTCGCGCGGAGCGGAGATTCCGATCCGAACCTTCTCCCCCATCACGGACAGGACCGTCACCTCGATGTCGTCCCCGATCATGATGCTCTGGTTGGACTTCCGGGTAAGAACCAGCATCTTTGGTGTGCCTCCCTGCTGCAACCGCCTCGGACGGAAAATCCACTAAAGCAAGTCCGGCGGCCGGATGCAACGAGGAGGTCAATATCTGTGCAGCTATCGGGACATTCCCCCTCCTCACCGGGTACATCCGCCCCTATGTACTAGGCTGCGGCGCGCCCATGGCACGACGGTCGCTGCGACCCCAGCTCAATCAGATCCGGACGTGGGTCCGGCAGGGACGGACCGACGCGTGGATCGCGCACCAGCTCGAGGTCACGGTCCAGCAGATCGAGGCCTTCCGGCGGGACAACGACCTCGGCGAAAACGGCGACCCGGGGACCGACTACGACGACGAGATCGATCTGCGCGCCGAGGACGATGCCCTGATCGCCGCCGAGCTCGATGCGGCCGAGGCCGCGTCCGAGCAGGAGCCCGAGGCGGAGACGCCCGAGGAGGGCGACGACGAGGAGGCCCCGAAGCGGCGGCGGCGCGGACGGCGCGGCGGGCGGGCGCGGCGGCGGTCCGGCCCCAGCGAGCTCGAGGGCACCTTCGATCACGGCGAGGAGGGCTACGGGCTGTGGCTCGATCCCGCCGTACAGGACGACCCCATCTACGCCGAGCATTGGGCGGGGCACCGGCCGGTCAAGGTCACCGTCGAGGACGACCAGATCGTGATCCGGCGCGCCGGCGACGGCGACGACGACCAGGCCGAGGACTAGCCTGCCGCGCGGACGCGGCTACTGCGTCCGTCGACCGCCCGCGAAGTCGCAGGCCTCGCGCACGTAGCGCGAGAAGGCGGCGTCCGCGACGGTCGACGTCTCCCACGCGTGCGGATCCTCGGGCGCGGCGGTCACCGCGACGTCCAGGCACCAATCCGTGCCCTGCTCGTAGAGGTCGGCGAGCTCGCCGGTGGTGAACCGACCGCCGAGCCGGCGCCGCAGCTCGGCCACGATCTGATCGGTCACCCGCTCGAGCGCGGGGCGGCGCACGGTCGGCGCCTCGCGCAGGCGACGCCGGCCCTCGTCCCACTGGTAGATCGCGTTCTCGAACGGCACGAGCCGGCCAGGGTAGGCCGAGCTCGGGTTCGCGTCAATGCTTCGGCAGGCCCGTGACCACGTAGGCTCGCTCGGTCGGTCGGACCATGCCGAGCTTGCGCGCCTCTGCCTCCAGCGTGCGGGGATCCCCGAGTGCGCGGCGCCGCGCGTTCAGCCGCGCGTTCTCGGCGGCCAGCGCGCGCACCTGGTCGCGCTTGGCGTGGGACTCCTGCCAGGTCGAGTAGAACGAGCGCGCCGGGCCCAGGTAGAGCAGCAGGATCAGCCCCAGCACGAGCAGCAGCGCGACCCGACCCACGCGATCCCACCGAACGCCGCCGCGAGCGATCCGGCGGCGGGCGGCGTGGGAGGCGGAGGCCATCAGCGCGCTGTTCGCCGGCGGGCGCCGACCTCCTGCCGCGCGACAGCCGTTGCGGTCGCCGGGGAAACCCGGTCTACACTCGCGTCGACGATGTCCGAGACCGGTTCACGCGGCGAAAGCAACGCGCCCGGGGCCGCGTTGCGCGTGCTCGTCGTCGATGACCACCGCCTCTTCCGGAGCGGCCTGCGCGACGTGCTCGAGGAGAGCGGGATCGCGATCGCCGGCGAGGCGGACTCGGGCGAGGAGGCCCTGGAGCTCGCCCCGGCGATGTCGCCCGATGTCGTGATCATGGACCTGACGCTGCCCGGCATCTCCGGAGCGGAGGCGACGAGGCGCCTGCTGGCGGCCGATCCGAAGCTCACCGTGCTCGTGGTGACGGTGTCCGCGGACGGCGACGATATCGACGAGGCGTTGGCCGCCGGCGCTCGGGGCTACCTGCTCAAGGACGCCACGGCGAGGGAGCTCGTGGCCGGCGTCCGCGCCGCCGCGGCGGGCGAGGCGCCGCTCTCCCCGCCGGTGGCGGCCCGGCTCGTCGCCTCGATGCGCGACGCCCGGCGCGCGCGGGACGCGGCCGGCGACCCGGCCGACCTGTCCGAGCGCGAGCTCCAGGTCCTGCGCCTGATCTCCGAGGGGCGCGACAACACGCAGATCGCGCGAGCCCTGTACATCAGCCCCGAGACCGTCAAGGACCACGTCTCCCACATCCTCTCCAAGCTGGGCGTCGAGAACCGCATCCAGGCCGCGGTCTACGCGGTGCGGACGGACCTCGTCTGAGCTGGCTACCGGCTCGCGCTGCCGGTGTGCTGGCGCAGCTCGGCGATCGCCGCCCGCACCGCCTCGAGCTGACGGGTGGCGCACTCCAGCTCGGGTGGCAAACGGCGCAGCCTCTGCGCGACCTCGGAGTCCAACGCGGCGGGCGCGAGGTCGGCGATCTCGCGCTCGAGACGCCGGCACGACGCCTCCAGTGCGAGCGCGAGCGCGCAACCACCCGTCAGCAGCTCGTCGGCGGCCGCCGGCGACGGCGGCGCGATCCACGCCTGGGCCACGAACTCGCGAACCCGGACGCCGTAGGAACCGGCGTCGGCGCGGGCGGTCCACCCGACCGCGCCGTCGGGCGCGGTCATCTCGTCAGCGTGACGGTGATGCGCTGGCTCGAGGCCTGCGAGCCGCGGATCGTCGCCTGGAGCGTCGCCGTGACCTTCTTGTGCTTGGCCAGCGCCTTCTGGACCGCCCTGCCGACCTTGCTCGAGAGGCTCAGCTTGATGGCGGTGGCCCTGCCTGCTCGGAGGGACTTGGTCATTTTCGTCAGCGAGTAGGACCTGCTGACGCCGGGCACGCTCACGCTGCCCGAGAAAGTGGCGGTGCAGTTCACCAGGCAGGTCGCGGAGATCCCGATGCCGTTCTTCGCCTTCTGCTTCTTGGAGTACTTCAGCTTGAGCACGGACCTGTTCGAGCCCTGGCCGCCGGCGGCGCCGACCGTCCCGCCGCCGCCCGTCGTGGCGCCTCCGCCGGTGGTGCCGCTGCCGGTGCCGGCAGGCGCGTCGCCGGTCCCGCCGCCCGTACCGCCGCCGGTCGAGCTGCCCGTCGCCGTCCAGTCGAACCGCAGGCTCGAGCTGGCGCCCTGATAGACGTTGTCGCCGGTTGTGTCCGACGGCGCGGGGCCGCCGTTGGGGAGGGTCACGGTGAACCGGTACGTGCGCGCCTCGTTGGCCGCGAAGCTGCCGAGCGTCTGCGCGGGCATCGTGCCGAAGGCGCCGGAATAGACCGTCGCGGGCGTCGCCCCGGTGATGTCCTGGACCAGGAGCGCCAGCCGCCCCGAGAGCGGCGGCCCTGAGAGCGGGCCCGGAGTGTTGCTCAGGTTCGACGAGGCCAGGACGTAGGCGGCCGGGTCGCCGGTGTTCGTGATCGTGACGACGCCCTGGACCAAGCTGCCCGGCTTCATGCCGCCGGCGGTCAGGATCGCGCCCGGTGCCTTCGAGTTCGTCATCGTCACGGCGCCGGCCGCGCGAATCGTCGTCGCGGCGGAGCGAGCGCTGCCGGTGGAACCTGCGGCGGCGATCGCAACCGCCACGACGACGATTGCCAGCGGGAGGGCGGCCGCTGCGCCCGCGCGGCGGAGGGCCTTCGTCGAGCGACGTGTCTCTGCGTGGGAATCGAATGCGGAGCGTCGGGAGCGCATCAGAACATGAGCCCCATCGTGCGGCTGGTCGCGTTGACGGTGTTGCCGGCCTTGTCCGCGGCCGAGGAGTCCGGCGTCCATGTGGCGGTGGGGGTGCCGGCGACCTGTGCAAGGGAGCCGGAGGACGATGGCGTGCCGAGCGTGATCGTGACCGTGGCGACGCCGGCGGCCGTGGAGATGGTCATCGACGAGTTGGTGAAGTCGACGTTGGCGCTCACATAGCCCGAGTCGCCCATGTCCACCGTCCCCAGGTTCGCACCCGTCACCGAGAGGGAGTCGTTCTGGGAGGCTCCACCCTTGTTCTGGAGATGGACGGTGACCGGAGTGGAGGCCGTCCCGTCCCATCCGGTCAGAATGAGGAACGGGTCCATGTTGAGCTCGGTGAACTTGAAGCTGATCGTGTCGCTGGTTCCCGCCTTGCCGAGGCCGGACGAACCGCCGGCGTTGGTGGTCGAAACCGCGCCCGTGGAAGGCGTGACCGGCTGGGTGTTGTCCACCGTGGCGTTGGCTGCGGCCGCGGTGGAGCTGTTGAGGGCGTTGTCGGCTGAGACGATCGTGTAGGCGAGCGAGGCGGCGTTGACCAGCGAGGCCGACGTCGTGAGCAGCGCGCTGCGGTAGCTGTAAGTCTTGGCGGTGTTGTTCGGTACGGCGCACGGGCAGCCCGTCGTGGTCAGCGCCACGGCGGTGTCCCCCGCGTTACCGGTGAGGCTGTGCACGTCCGCGGTCACAGTTGCGAGACCGCTTCCGCTGTCCGCCGGCGGGTTCGCGTAGACGCGGAAGCCGCCGGCGTTGAAGGCCTGGGGCTTACCGACGAAGTTCGGGCTGCCGCCCGCGGGATCCTTGATGACCGCGAAGTCGGTGATGTTGGGCGGCGGGGTGCTATCGGCGGTGACGCTCGCGGACTGGGTGCCGGCGTTCCCGAGGTTGTCGTTGGCGCTGACCGAGTAGGACGGGTTTCCGTCGGCGAGCGTGCCCTTGGTGGTGAACTGCTTGGCGAAGGCGTATGTCGTGCCGCTCACGGTGCAGCTCGGCGCGCCCGAGCTTCCGCAGCTCACCAGCGCGACGGCGGTGTCGCCTCCGACGCCGGTGAGGTTGTGGATGTCGGTCTTGACGGTGGAGCCGTCGAGGCCGCTTCCGCTGTCGGTCGCGTTGCTGAGCACCCAGTAGGTGGTGGCCTTCTTGACGGCGGTGGTCGACGCCCCGTCGGCGCGCTCGACGATCGGCGTGATCGCCGGCGCCGTGCTGTCGGCGGTCACGGTGGAGCTGCCGGACGTGGCGCTGTTCCCGACGCCGTCCTTCGCCGTGGCGGTCAGCGCCTTGCTGCCGTCGGCGAGGCTTGCCCCGGTCGTCAACTGGACGGCGTAGGCGTAGGTGGTGGCGCTCACGGTGCAGGCAGGGGCACCGGAGCTCGCGCAGCTCGTCAGCGCGACAGCCGTGTCGCCCGCGTTACCGGTGAGGTTGTGCACATCGGACGTGACCGTGCGGACCCCGCTGGTCGAATCGGTCGCGTTCGTGAGCACCCAGTACGTCGTCCCCTTCTTGACGAACGTCGCGTTGGCGCCAGCGGCGTTCTCGACGATCGGTGCGTTCACCGTGGGGTTGATCGTGTCCACGGTGACCGAGCCGCCGTTGTGCGTTGCGGTGTTGCTCGCATTGTCGGTCGCGGTGACCGAGAAGCTCAGCGTCGCGCCGTTCGTGAGGCTCTTTGCGGTCTGCTCGGCGCTGACACCGTTGTAGGTGACGCCGTTGACCGTGCAGTTGGAAACGCACGCCGTCAGCGGAACGGCGGTCGGCGTTCCCGCCGAAGAGACGTTGCTGACGTTCGCCCTGATGCTGCTGACGCCCGCGTTGGCGTCGTTGACGTTGGCGTAGACCAGGTAGGTACCGCCCGACTTGACGAAGCCGGTCGTCCCGGACGGTGTCCCGGAGGTCGAGGGCACGATCCCGGGGTTCGTGATCGTGGGCGCAACCCAGTCGTTGGCGCCGCTCACGGTGTTGGCTGCGTTGCTGCTCGTCGCCACGAAGGCCGCGCCCGACCCGCCGACCATGAGGGCGAGCAGCACGAAGCCACTGACGATGAGCTTCCTGCGAGCGCTCACGCCTTCTCCCCCTCGGCGTCGGCTTCCTCGCCGGCCTCGCGCCACATCCCGATCACCAGTGACAGGGCGATGAGCAGCGCCGGCACGCCGACCGCGAGCATCCGCACCCAGTCGATGCTCAACGCGCTCAGCACGTAGCCCACGTAGGGCACGTGGAAGGCCACGACCGCCTGACTGCGTCGGCCGAGCTCGAACTTCCAGGGATCGGCCTTGGCGTTGGCGTCGCCCTTCGTGCGGAAGGCGGGGCGGCCGTCCGCGCCCCGTCCGATCCAGGCGATGCGGTGGGTCACCTTGCCCGTGACCGGAGCGCTCGCCGGCGGCGTATAGGTGATCACGTCGCCGACGCGCAACTGCTCGACCGGGACCTCCCGATCGAACACGACAGAGCCGCGGTCGATCGAGCCGGTCATTGAGCCGCCGGTGATCACGTAGCGCTGGTAGCCGATGAGACCGGGCACGAGCATCAGCGCCGCCAGGCCGAGGGCGAGGGCCAGAAGGACCGTGGCGGCCCACCGCCCGGCGCGGGCCGCCATCGGTGGACGTGCCGGGACCGCAAGGGTCGGGACGTCCGGGGCGACGACTTGGTCGCGCGGCACGGCGCCCAAGGTGCTGATGAGATGGTCGGTGTTGCTGGGCATTGCTATGCGACACCCCGGAGTCGAACCGGGAGCAGCGCCCTGGCGTGCCGTGGCACGGCTGCTTGTGTCGCGTTCTCCGGGAGCACGCGTGGCCGGCGTCCGTGCCGAGCCACGCGCGCCCCGAAGCACGTTCCCCAGGGGGTGGGCCGCCTAGCTGCTGGCCCAGTTGAGGGTCACCTGCGCGTTACCGCCCTGGTACGCATTCCCGGTGGTCTGCGGCAGGTAGAAGTAGACGTCGTAGGTGTGCGAGTCGCTGTGCGCGTAGGCCGCCGAGCTGTCGAATGTCGACGCGGCCAGGCCAGACACCAGGCCGTCGTAGACCTGGGATCCGTCCTTCTTGACGAGCACCTTCAGCGCTCCGTCGAGGGACGAGCAGGACCCGCCGCACGCGGCGGTGTTGGAGCCGGCAGCGGCGGTCACGGCCTTGGAGAGCGAGATGGTTCCCGCATCGCCGTCGTTGGTGATGGTGACCGTGCCCTTGTTGGCAGCGCTCGCCAGGTCGACGGTGTCGCTGTTGCCGCCGGTCGTGCCGAAGCCGGGCTTGAGCCCGCTGAAGCTCGCCGCCGCGGTGCCGTCGAACACGTTGCCGCTGGACGAGTTGGTGTGATGCAGCACGCCGGTGGTGAACGTGTTGGTCGCGTTCGAGCTGCTGGACGAGAAGTCCGCGCCCGATCCGACCGCGACGGCCGTGGCCGCCAGAACGGCGACGAGGCCGGTCAGCGTCCGCTTGGGATGCCGCCGGAAGACGACGAGACGAGATGACATGCAAAACCCCCTGTGGGAATGGGTGCTGGAGCGATGGATCCGACACGTGCCAGCATGGACACGGGCCAGGGGGGGTGCAATGGCCCGTCAGAGGGTAAAAGCGTTCAGTTCCATGAACGCTTGGTGTTCAGGAAGCTGAACGCAGGCGGTCAGCTCGCGAGCGCCGGTCAGGCAGGCGGCGACGGTCGATCAGGCGCACGGCGGCGGCACGATCGCGCACGCGAAGTTTGCGCACGATCCCCGACACGTGACGGCGCACCGTCACGGGCGATACCTCCAGGTCCCTGGCCATCTCGGCCGTCGAGCGGCCCAGGCGCAACGCCTCGAGCACCTCCCATTCGCGCGTGGTGAGCTTGGCGCCGTGGCGCCGCTCGAGCAGGAGACGCCGGCGTCCGTCCCGGCTGCGGAACTCCTCGATCACGCGCGCGGCCAGGGTCCGCGGCAGCGCCGCCTCGCCGTCGAGCACGCCCTGGAGGGCGAACGGCAGCCGATCGGGGTCGGTGTCCTTGAGCAGGTAGCCGTCGGCGCCGGCCCGCAGCGAGTCGAAGAGGTCCGACTCCTCCATCGACACGGTCAGCATCACGATGGCGGTCGAGGGCACGCGCTCGCTGATCTCGGCCGCGGCCCGGATCCCGCCGCCGGCCGGCATGCGCACATCGAGCAGGCACAGGTCGGGTTCCTCGCGCAGCGCGGCCTGGATCGCCTCCTCGGCGTCCCCCGCTTCAGCGCACACCTCGAACCCGTTCTCCTCGAGCGCGACCCGGATACCGGTGCGGGTGGCGGGGTGGTCGTCGGCCAGAAGGATGCGAGCCAGAGGTTCTATGGGAACACCACTTCGATCTGCGTCCCGGCGCCCGGGCTGGAGAGGCACTCGAGGTCGCCGCCCGCGGCCCGGGCCCGCTCGCGCATGCTCGTGAGGCCGAAGCCTCCCCGGGAGGCGCTGGCCGGATCGAAGCCGACGCCGTTGTCGGCGATGCTCAGCCGGATCCCCGGTTCGGTCGTGAGCTCGACGGTGATGTCACTCGCGTGCGCGTGCCGCACGGCGTTGGTCACGCCCTCGCGCACGATGCGCACCAGCGCGTCGCGGGTCGCGGCGGGCAGCACGACGCCGTCGGCGGCGGCGACCCGCACGGAAGCGCCGGTCCGGTGGGCGAGCTCCTCGGCCGCCTCGGCGACGGCGAGGTCGACGGGCCGGTCCTCGCCCGAGCGGAGGCCGCCGATCAGGGTGCGCGACTCGTCCAGCGCGCGCTGGGCGGCGGCCGTGACGGCCGCGAGCGTCTCGTCGCCGGTGTCGTCCGTGGCCGCGACGCGACGGGTCTGCGTGACGATGAAGGCGAGCTCCTGGGCGAGCCCGTCGTGGAGGTCGCGCGCCATCCCGTCGCGCTCACGCCGAACCGCGGCGCGGCAGGAGCGTCGTGCGAACAGGGTTGTGCCGAGCCCGGTCACGAGCGCAGCAGCGATCACGATGGCGATGGTCATCATGATTGCGGTCGGTCGTTTCCCGCGCACACGCGAGCCTGACCCCGGAAAACTGGCCGCTTTGCCGACCGGTTAGGCGCGAAAGGCGGAGCGGCCCGGATAGGTCGCGCGCTCGCCCAGCGCCTCCTCGATCCGGAGCAGCTGGTTGTACTTCGCCACGCGGTCCGAGCGCGACGGTGCGCCGGTCTTGATCTGGCCGCAGCCGGTCGCGACCGCGAGGTCGGCGATCGCGACGTCCTCGGTCTCGCCTGAGCGGTGCGACATCACCGCGGTGTAGCCCGCGCCGCGGGCCATGTCGACGGCCTCGAGCGTCTCGGTCAGGGTGCCGATCTGGTTGACCTTGATCAGGATCGAATTGGCAACCCCAGCGTCGATTCCACGGCGCAGACGCTCCGTGTTCGTCACGAACAGGTCGTCGCCCACGAGCTGTACGCGATCGCCCAGGCGCTCGGTCACCGCGCGCCAGCCCTCCCAATCCTCTTCGTGCATGCCGTCCTCGATCGAGACGATCGGGTAGCGGTCGACGAGGTCGCCCCAGTACCCGGCAAGCTCGTCGCTGGAGAGCTTGCGGCCCTCGTGGTGCAGGTCGTAGGCGCCGTCTCGGAAGATCTCGCTGGTGGCGGGGTCGAGCGCGACCGCCACGTCGTCCCCCGGCCGGTAGCCGGCGGCCTCGATCCCCTCGATGAGGACGCGCAGGGCGGCCTCGTTCGAGTCCAGGTCGGGTGCGAAGCCGCCCTCGTCGCCGACGCCGGTCCCGAGCCCCCGAGTTTTCAGCGTGCGCTTGAGGTTGTGAAACACCTCGGTGCCGACCCGCAGGGCGTCCGAGAAGCTCGACGCTCCGACCGGCACGACCATGAACTCCTGGAAGTCGACGGCGTTGTCGGCGTGCGCCCCGCCGTTGAGCACGTTCATCATCGGCACCGGGAGCACATGGGCGTCCTCCCCACCGAGGTAACGCCACAGCGGCTGACCGGCCGACGCGGCTGCAGCCTGGGCGTTCGCGAGCGACACTGCGAGGATCGCGTTGGCGCCCAGGCGTGACTTGTTCGGCGTCCCGTCCAACTCGGTCAGCGCGCGGTCCAGCCCGGCCTGGTCGGTCGCCTCGCGCCCCCGCACCGCGTCGGCGATCTCGGCGTTGACGTGGCCGACGGCGGCGCTGACGCCCTTCCCCAGCCAGGCCTCGCCCCCGTCGCGCAGCTCAGTCGCCTCGAACTCCCCGGTGGACGCGCCGGACGGCACCGCGGCGCGCCCGCGCGCGCCGTCGGCCAGGGTGAGGTCGGCCTCGACGGTTGGGTTGCCGCGCGAGTCGAGGATCTGGCGGGCGTGGATGGTCGCGATCGTGC
>JAWVFS010000117.1:0-20877 GCA_033855795.1 Solirubrobacteraceae bacterium
GAGCAGGCCGATGCGGTCGCGGAGACGATCGCCGACCGCACCGTGCGGCCCGACGGCGTCGACCTCGGGGACCTCGGCGCGATCGACGATGACTTTCTGCGCCAGGCGCGCCGGATCGTCGTCGTCGCCTGCGGGACCTCCTACCACGCAGGCCTCGTCGGCCGCTACGCGATCGAGGAATGGGCGCGGGTGCCGGTGGAGATGGACATCGCGTCCGAGTACCGCTACCGCAACCCGGTCGTCGGGCCCGATGACCTGGTCGTGGGGATCTCGCAGTCCGGCGAGACGGCCGACACGCTCGCCGCCATGCGCCTGGCGCGGGAGCGCGGGGCGCGGGTGCTCGCGATCAGCAACGTGATGGGCTCGCAGGCCACGCGCGACGCCCACGGCACGCTGTTCACCCGTGCCGGCCTGGAGATCGGGGTCGCCGCCACCAAGACCTTCGTATGCCAGGTGGCGGCGATGTACCTGCTCGGGCTGCGCATCGCCGAGCTGCGGGGCACGCTGGCGCCCGAACGCCTGACGGAGCTGGTCACGCAGCTCAAGCGCATGCCGCACTGCATCGACGAGCTGATCGAATCCAGCGAGGGGCAGATGAACGACATCGCGCACGACCTCTACGAGCGCGACTTCTTCCTCTACCTCGGCCGCCATGTCGGCCTTCCGGTGGCGCTCGAGGGCGCGCTGAAGCTCAAGGAGATCTCCTACATCGCCTGCGACGCCTACGCGGCCGGCGAGATGAAGCACGGCCCGATCGCGCTGCTCGACGAGTCCACGCCGGTGGTGGTCGTGGCCACCGACTCGCCGGTGCTGGAGAAGGTGGTGTCGAACATCCAGGAGGTCCGCGCCCGCGGCGCACACGTGATCGCCGTCGCGACCGCGGGCAACGACGCGATCGCCGAGCACGCCGAGCAGGTCATCCACGTCCCGCAAACCGACTGGATGCTCGAGCCGCTGCTCGCGGTGATCCCGCTCCAGTTGCTCGCCTACCGCATCGCACGCATGCGCGGCCTGAACGTCGACCAGCCGCGCAACCTCGCCAAGACCGTGACCGTCGAGTAACGGCCGTCCCGGTTAGCATCGGCGCGGCATGACCGCACCCCTGCCCGACTGGCTCGAGCCGCTGCCCGACGCCGAACGGATGCGGGCGACCGACGCCTGGGCGATCGAGCAGCAGGGCGTACCGTCGCTCGACCTGATGGAGCGCGCGGGCGCCGGGCTCGCGCGGCTGACGGCCGAGCTCGCGCCCGAGGGAGCCGTGGCGGTCGTCTGCGGCAAGGGCAACAACGGGGGTGACGGATTGGTGGCCGCACGCCTGCTGCGGGACGACGGCCGCGACGTGCGGGTGCTGCTGACCGGCCCCGCCGAGGACCTGCAGGGCGACGCGGCGATCAATCTCGAGCGGCTGCCGGGCGACCCCCCAGAGCCGTTCGCCGCGGATGCGCTGGAGGGGGCCGCGGCGATCGTGGATGCGCTGCTCGGGACGGGGTTCGCGGGCGAGCCCCGCGAACCGATAAAGGGGGCCATCGAGGCGATCAACGCCACCGACGCAGTCGTCGTGGCGGCCGACGTCCCCAGTGGCGTGGACGCCTCGACCGGCGTCGTGGCGGGCGCTGCCGTGCGCGCCCGGACCACGGCCACCTTCCACGCCGCCAAGCCCGGGCTGTGGATCACGCCCGGCAAGACGCACGCGGGCGAGGTGCGCGTGATCGAGATCGGAATTCCCGCGGGCGGGCCGGCCGCGGCTGATGTCGGCCTGATCCGGCCGGCCGCGCTGGCGCTGATTCCGCGGCGCGAGCCGGGCTCGACGAAGTTCAGCGAGGGCGCGCTGCTGGTCGTCGGCGGCTCCGCCGGGCTCACCGGCGCGCCGTCGCTGGCCTCGGAGGCCGCCGCGCGCGCCGGCGCCGGCTACGTGATCACGGGCGTCCCGCGCTCGCTGTCGCTGATCTTCGAGCTCCGCCTCCTCGAGGTGATGACCCGCGCCCTGCCCGACGAGGACGGGTCGTTCGCGCCGTCGGCGGTCGAGCCGGCGCTGCACGACGCCGAGCGCGCCGACGCGATCGTGCTCGGGCCCGGCCTCGGCCGCACCGAGGGCGTCCGGGACTTCGCGCGCGAGCTGGCGCGCCGCGTCGAGCTGCCGCTGCTGCTCGACGCCGACGGCCTCAACGCGCACGCCGGCGCGCCCGAGGCGCTCGCGCAGCGACCGGGACCGACCGTGCTGACCCCCCACGCCGGCGAGCTCGGCCGCCTGCTCGACCTCCCCTCGGCGCAGATCGACGCCGAGCGGCTCCGCCACGTCCGGCACGCGGCCGACGTCACCGGCGCGATCGTCGTGCTCAAGGGCGACGACTCGCTGATCGCCGACCCCGCCGGGCGCGTCGCCGTCAGCCCGGGCGGCGCACCGGCCCTGGCCACGGCCGGGACCGGCGACGTGTTGTCGGGGACGATCGGCGCGCTGCTGGCGAAGGGCATGGCGGCATTCGACGCGGCCTGTGCCGGCGTCGCCCTGCACGCGGAGGCGGGCCGCCGGGCCGCTGGTGTGCACGGCCCCGACACGGTGATCGCGTCCGACGTGATCGCCGCGCTGGCCGCCGCGCGGGAGCGGTAAGTGCCCGTCCGCGCGCTGGCCCGCGTGAACCTCGCGGCGATCGAACGCAACTGCGCCCGGCTGCGCGAGGAGCTGTCCGGGGGTGCCGCGCTCGGGGTGGTGGTGAAGGCGGACGGGTACGGCCACGGCGCCGTCGCCGCGGCGCGGGCGGCGCTGGCCGGCGGGGCCCGCTGGATCTGCGTGGCCGCCGCCGCCGAGGCGCGCACGCTGCGCGACGCCGGGATCGACGGACCGCTCCTCGTCATGGGGGTGCTCTCGCCCGAGGAGCTCGACGTGGCGCTGGGAGCCGGCGCGGACGTCACCGCCTGGCGGGTCGAATTCGTGGAGCGGCTCGCGGCGCGAGCCGGCGCCGACGGGCGCGTCGGCGTTCACGTCAAGCTCGACACGGGCATGGGGCGGCTGGGCACGCGCGACCCGGCCGAGGCCGACACAGTCGCCGAGGCCGTCGCCGCCGCCCCGGGCCTCGACCTGGCCGGGGCGATGACGCACTTCGCCACGGCGGACATGCCGGAGGACGACGGCTTCTTCGCCGCTCAGCTCGAGCGCTTTACGCCGTGGGCGAGGGCCCTGCAGGCCCGCCATCCGCAGATCGTCCTGCACGCGGCCAACAGCGCGGCCACGCTGCGCGACCCCGCGGCGCACTTCGACCTCGTGCGCTGCGGCATCGCCGCCTACGGCATGGACCCGTTCCACGAGGATCCCGCCGCGCACCGGCTCGAGCCGGCGTTCGAACTGCGCTCCTACGTCGGCGACCTCAAGCACTGTGCGCGGGGGGAGAGCGCCGGTTACGGCCGCCGGTTCGTCGCCACGCGGGACACGGAGCTGGCCGTGCTGCCGATCGGCTACGGCGACGGTGTCCGGCGCGGCCTCACCAACAACGCCGACGTGCTGATCGCGGGCGCCCGCCACCCGCTCGTGGGCACCGTGAGCATGGACAACGTGACCGTGGACCTCGGCCCCGAGCCGGCCGTCGGCCCGGGCGCGGACGCGGTGCTGATCGGGGCCGACGGTGACGAGCGCATCACGGCCGAGGAGGTCGCCCGGCGTCTGGGCACGATCAGCTACGAGATCACGTGCGGCATCACGGCGCGCGTCCCGCGCGCCCAGCACCGCGACGGGGCGTCCGCGTGAGCGAGGCGCTGGCCGCTGCGCGCATCGCGCTCTCCGGTCAGGCCGCGTGGCTGGTGGGCGGCGCCGTCCGCGACCAGTTGCTCGGACGCGACACGGAGGACTTCGACGTGGCCGTGGCCGGCGACGTCGAGACCGCCGCCCGCGCAGTGGCGCGCCACGGCGGCGGGACCGCGTTCCCGCTCTCCGAGGCGTTCGGCGCCTGGCGCGTGGCGGGTCCGGGCCGTGGCTGGCAGGTGGACCTGTCGGCGCTCGGCGGCGAGACGATCGAGCAGGACCTCGCGCGGCGCGACTTCACCGTCAACGCGATGGCCGAGCCGCTCGCCGGCGGCGGGCTCGTCGACCCCACCGGCGGCGCGGCGGACCTCGAGCGGCGACTGCTGCGGATGGTCGCCCCCGGGGCCTTCGACGCCGACCCGCTGCGCGTGGTCCGGCTCGCGCGACTCGCGGCCGAGACCGGGATGGAGGTGGACGGGCCGACGGCCGCGGCGGCGCGCGGCGCCGCACCGGGCCTCGAGCGGGTCGCCGGCGAGCGCGTGTTCGCTGAGTTGCGCCGGATCCTGGCCTTGCCCGCTCCGGCCGCCGGCATCGCGGCCCTCGACGACGTCGGAGCCCTCGCCGCCGTGCTCCCCGAACTGCACGCGCTCCGGGGGGTGGAGCAGAGCGACTCCCACCACCTCGACGTGTGGGGTCACACCCTGCTCACGCTCGATGCCGTGGCGGGGCTGGAGCGCGATCCCGCCGACGCCTTGGGCGAGCACGCCCCGGCCGTGGCGGCGATGCTCGCCGAGCCGCTGGCGGACGAGATGACTCGGGGTCGGGCGCTCCGGCTCGGCGCCCTCCTGCATGACGTCGCCAAGCCGCCGGCCCGGAGGGTCGACGACGCCGGACGGGTCACCTTCCTCGGCCACGACGAGCAGGGCGCGGACATGGCGCGCGGGATCCTCGCCCGGCTGCACGCGAGCGAGCGGCTCCGCGCCTACGTGGCCGCCCTCACCCGCCATCACCTGCGCCTCGGCTTCCTGGTCCACCGGCGCCCGCTTGGCCCGCGGACGACCTACGACTATCTCCGGGCCTGCTCACCGGTGGAGGTCGACGTGACCGTGCTGTCGGTCGCCGACCGCCTGGCCACGGCCGGCCGCGGCGCCGACGCCGCGATCGCCGCCCACCTCGAGCTGGCGCGTGAGGTCCTGGGGCCGGCACTGCGCTGGCGCGCGGAGGGCCCGCCGAGCCCGCTCGTTCGCGGCGACGAGCTGGCAGGCGAGCTGGGGATCCCGTCGGGCCCGGAGGTCGGGCGCCTGCTGGCCGAGCTCGAGGCCGCCCAGTTCGCGGGGGAGGTGGCCACTCGCGAGGACGCGATCAGGCGGGCGCGGGCGCTGCTCCGGCGGCCAGCCGTCGGGTGACGGCCTCGCACAGCCGTACCGCATCGCCGACCGTCTCGAAGATCACGTTGTCCGCCGTGTCGGTCGGCCAGTGGTAGTTGGCCGGGAGCTTGGTGTCGCGGTTGACCGAGCCGATCATCACGGTGTCGTAGCCGCCGCGCAGTGAGATGAGTCCGTCGGTCGCGTTGCGGAACTTCAGGCCGCGGCGCAGCTCGATGCCCTCGGTCTCCGCGCACTCCTCCAGCAGCGCCTTGAACCACTCGGGGTAGGACCGCATGACGAGCATGCCCTCGGCCTCCAGGACGATGAGCTGTTCGGACCCGACCGTGTCGATGCACACGAAGCGGGTGTGCGCGGTGGGGAGCGCGGAGAAGTGGCGACGGGCGAAGCCGTGCATGCCCTCCATGAAGGACTCCTCCGAGCCGGTGGAGACGAGCAGCACCCGAACGCCCTCGACCGGGCGCTCGGCGAGGACCTGCGCAAGGCCCAGCATGGTCGCCGAACCCGTGAGGTTGTCATTCGCTCCGGGCACGACCGCTCGCGACCCGATGTCGGCGAAGCTCGCCGCACTCGCACCGGCAAGGAACGTGCCCGCGCCCAGCAGCCGCCGCAGGCCGAGCGCGGATCCCAGCGCGACGGCCACGGGGCCGGCGAAGACGGGGAACATGACCGGGGCCGTGGTATCGCTGCGCTCGAGCAGCGCCGGGAAGTGGTCGGCGATGTACCGCGGGATGGCCGGGTGGAACACCAGTCCGGCGTGGGCGGCGTCGTGGTGGCCCACGAACACCACCGTGTCCCGCGCGTCGGGATCGCCGGCCTCGGCGACGACGTTCCAGGTCGAGCGGTGTGGGAGGAAGCGGCGGCGGAACCACAGCGGGCCGCCGCCGATGTCGCCCGCGATCCCCGCGGCCGCGAACGCCCCGGCAGTCAGGCCCACCAGCCGCCGCCCGCGCAGCGCGGCGAGTCCCCCCAGCGCGGCCAGCCCCGTGAGCAGCCCGAGCGGCCACCAGTACGTGCCATGCGCGCGCTCCTCCTCGACCCGCACCTCGCGGCACCCGGCGGTCCGCAGCTCGGCAGCCAGCCACTCGGCCGCCTCGCGCTCGCCCGGGGACGCCGACGGCCGAGAGATGGACGCGAGGTGCCTGATCGCGGCTTCGAGTCGGGCGACGTCGACAGACATTGGGCCGCGGCACCCTAGTTCATTCGTCCAGAAACTCGGGATCCAAGCCAAGAGTCCGGAAACCGGTGGCGCTTTTTCGCCGGAGCTGCCGATAGGCCAGGCGTGAACCGATCGATTTGGCCAGCCTCCGCGGCGATCGCGGCTCTCGCCGTGCTCACCACCCTGGCAACCGTCGCGATCGCCGCGCGGGAACAGGACCCGGCGCTCCCGCTCATGTTCGGGGTCGGCGGTGCGGCGCTGACCATCCTCCTCGGGTTCCTCCTCGTCGCGGCCGGTCGCCGCGAGCGCCTAGCGCTGGCGCGGATGCGCGAGCGCATGGACGAGCGCGACTGCGCCGAGGCCGCGCTGCGCGAGGCGGAGGAGCGTTTCCGCGGAGCCTTCGACGGAGCGCCGATCGGCATCGCGATCGTCGATCTCGACGGCCGCTTCACGGAGGTCAACGCGGCCTTCTCGCGGTTGACTGGATACCCGGCCGACCAACTGCTGGGCACGAGCTTCCGCTCCATCACGCATCCGGACGACCACGAGATCAGCGACGACCGATTCGAGCAGCTTCTGCGGCGCGGGCAGACCATCAGCTTCGACAAGCGCTACCTGCACGCCGCCGGGCACACGATCTGGGCGTCGGTCCACTCGCGGCTGATGCGCCACGCCGATGGCCGTCCACGGCACCTGATCACGATGATCGAGGACGTCACCGACCGCCGCGAGTTCGAGCACAAGCTCCGGTACATGGCCGACCACGACCCGCTCACCGGACTGTTCAACCGCCGCCGCTTCGAGGAGGAGGTCGACCGCCAGGTCGCGCATTCCCAGCGCTACGGGGGCGGCGGCGCCGTGCTGATGCTCGACCTCGACCACTTCAAGTACACCAACGACAGCCTCGGCCACCGAGCGGGAGACGAGCTGATCGTGGCCGTGGCCAAGCTGCTGCGTGGCTCGCTGCGCGAGACGGACACGCTGGCTCGCATCGGCGGCGACGAGTTCGCCCTGCTCCTGCCACATGCCGCCGAGGAAGAGGCCCGCCTCGTGGGCGAGAAGCTGCTGGACAGCCTCCGCGGCGAGGCCGTCGCCTTCGGGCTGCGCAAGCGCCGGCTCACGGCCAGCATGGGTATCGCGCTCATCGACGGCTCCGGCGCCGACCTGACCGCCGACGACCTGCTCGTCAGCGCCGACCTCGCGCTCTACGACGCCAAGGAGGCGAGCCGCGACGCACTGCGCGTGTTCGCCAACGAGGAGCAGCGCGAGGCGCGAATGCGCGCCCGCGTTACCTGGGTCGAGCGCATCCAGGCCGCGCTCGAGGACGATGGCTTCGTGCTCTACGCACAGCCGATCGTGGATCTCCGCACCGGGCTGGTCACGCGCCACGAGCTCCTGCTGCGCATGCGCGCCGAGGACGGAGACCTGATCCCGCCGGGGGCCTTCCTGTACGTCGCCGAGCGCTATGGCCTGGTCAACGAGATCGACCGCTGGGTTGTGCGTCGCGCGATTGGGCTGATCCGGCAAGCCCGCGAGGCCGGCCGCGAGCTGCGGCTCGAGGTCAACATCTCCGGCCTGTCGCTCGGTGACGAGGAGCTGCTCGGCCTGATCGAGCGGGAGCTGGCGCACGCCGAGATCAACCCGGGCAACCTGATCTTCGAGGTCACCGAGACCGCGGCCGTGTCGAACATCGTGGCGGCGCGCGAGTTCGCCGAGCGCGTGTGCGCGCTCGGCTGCCGCTTCGCGCTCGACGACTTCGGCGCCGGCTACGGGAGCTTCTACTACCTCAAGCACCTCCCGTTCGACTACGTCAAGATCGACGGCGAGTTCGTGCGCAACTGCGTCGACAGCGAGACCGACCAGCTCGTGGTCCAGGCCGTCGTGCAGATCGCCCGCGGACTGGGCAAGCAGACGATCGCCGAGTTCGTCGAGGACGAGGCGACCATCGGGGTGCTCGAGCGCTTCGGGGTCGACTACGCGCAGGGCTACCACATCGGCCGGCCCGCGCCGCTGACCGATGAGCTGGTCGAGGCCCAGGCGCCCGCCTGAGTAAGCTCCCGCGGCGTGGCCCGGGACCCCGACTGCCTCTTCTGCAAGATCGTCGCCGGGGAGGTGCCCTCGACCGTGGTGGACGAGGACGAGCGCACGATCGCGTTCATGGACATCAACCCGGCCACCCGCGGGCACGCGCTCGTGGTGCCGCGGGAGCACAGCCGCGACCTGCTCCAGGTGCCCGACGATGACCTCGCCGCCTGCACGGCAGCCGCGCGGCGCCTGGCCGGCCGCGCCTCCGAGCGCCTGGGCGCCGCGGGCGTCAACCTGCTGAACTCGTGCGGCTCGGCGGCGTGGCAGACCGTGTTCCACTTCCACGTCCACGTGATCCCCCGCTACGACGACGACCCGCTGCGGCTGCCATGGGTCCCCGGGCCCGGCGACGCGGACGAGATCGCCGCCGCCGCGGAGGCGCTGCGCGCGTGAGCGTCGCCCAGAGCGGCTCGGCCTGGCTGGCCTGGCGGAGCGAGGGCCCGCACGAGGCCGTCGCGGACCCGGAGCCGATCCTGTTGATCATGGGGCTGGGCGGCTCCTCCCACATGTGGTGGCGGCTGCTGCCCCATCTCGCCGCACGGCACCGCGCGATCGTGTTCGACAACCGGGGCACCGGCGACTCGGACGGGGTGGGCGGTCGGCTGACGATGGCGGACCTCGTCACCGACGCGCTCGCCGTGCTCGACGCCGCCGGCGAGGAGAGCGCTCACGTGATCGGGGTGTCGATGGGCGGCATGGTCGCCCAGCACCTCGCCCTCGACCACCGCGACCGGGTCCGTTCGCTCGTGCTCGGCTGCACGACGGCCGGCGGAGGCGGCCGCCAGCCCAGCCCCGGCGCGGGTCGGCTGCTGGCGACGGCTGCGCTCCGGCCCCTGCTGGGGCCGCGGCGCACGTTCCCGCTGGTGGCCCCCGCGCTCTACGCGGAGCGCACGCGGCGCGAGCGCCCCGAGCGGATCGCCGAGGACCTGCGCCGGCGGGTCGAGCACGCGGCGCCGGCGTGGACGACGTACGCCCAGCTCGGTGCGGTGGCCGGCCACGACACACGCGCGCGCCTGCCGGAGCTGGCCGGCGTGGAGACGCTCGTGCTCCACGGCGCCGAGGACGCGCTCGTTCCCGCCGCGCGCGGGCGCGAGCTGGCGAGCCGAATCCCGGGCGCGCGGTTAGTGTTGTTGCCCTCGTGCGGTCACATGCTGACCACCGACGACGAGGCGGGCACCGCGAGCGCCGTCCTCGAACACGTCGAGCTCGCCGCCGTGCGCTCGCCGCAGCCGGCCTGAGCGCCGCGGCGCTCGGCGGCGCCATGCTCGCCCCGACGGGCCTGGCCGCCACCATCACCACCGTGCGTGACGCCAGCGACACGCCCGTGGTGCTGGACCTGCAGTCCGCTTCGCTGGAGACGCGCGGCAGTCGCCTCGAGGCGAAGGTGAGCTTCTACGACGACTGGTCCGCGGCCGACCTGCTCTCCTCGACCGGCCCTCCCGGCTCGATCTGCCTCGATCTGTGGACGAAACGCACGCCGGGTCAGGACGCGCCGGACTTCCTCGTCTGCGCCACCGCGCGCACGGCCACGCGCATCACGGCGAGCGTGCTCAAGGAGACCGGCGACGGGCTCCCGGCACGCGCCGATTCGGCCACGGTGAGCGTGTCCGGACGCATCCTCACGCTGCGCTTCCGGCCGGCCGCGATCGGCTCGCCGCGCCGCCTCCGCTTCGCCGCGGAGGCCACGCAGGCGCTGGGCTGCAAGCGTCCCCGCGGCTGCGTGGACCGGGCGCCGAACGGGTCCCGCACGGGCTCGTTCGCGCTCGGTTAGACGGGCACCGCGGAACGCGGCGGCGCGGTTTGGACATTGGTACGGTTTCGGCCGTTCGGGTCGGGCTCGTGGCTCGGCGAAAGTGGTGCAGGCGCTCGCAAGGTCGTTGCTGAGTCGGGCCTCCGCAGGCGCGGGCACAACCCTCGTGGAGGGAAGGGATGGCAATCGGAACGGTCAAGTGGTTCAGCGACGACAAGGGGTACGGCTTCATCACGCCCGACGAGGGCGGCCGGGACCTCTTCGTCCACTTCAGCGGTGTGGCCGGCGACGGCTTCAAGTCGCTGACCGAGGGCGCGAAGGTCACCTACGAGGAGGAGGCCGGCGACAAGGGCCCCAAGGCCGTCAACGTCACGGCTCTCTGAGCCGGGCGAGCTAGGCCGGGCGAGCCGACGCCGCCGACTCGCCGAGGTCCAGTCCGGGCGCCGGGACGTCCGGCGTCCTCGCCAGCACGACCGCGAGCATGACCGGTAGGACCGCCGCGAGGTCGAACGGGCGCGGCGAGCCCGGCGGCGGCGGGCGGTCTTCGTAACCGGCGAGGATCTCGTCGACCGCGGTGAGAACGCCCGTGCTCGGGTCATCGGTCGGGACGCGGCACGCGAGGCGCGCAAGCGCGACCTGCTCCTCGGCTTCCCCACCGGCCATGAGGCGACCGAAGCCGACCATCAGGCAGCTCGAGACCCGCTCCACCAGCAGGTCGGGCGCAAGCCGCTCGCGGCCGGGCGCCGGCCCGAGGTCGTCCGGGTCCTCTCCGGCGAGCACGCGCTCGATCTGAGCGCCCGCGACGGACCGCACCTGCTCTGGCGACAGGCCGGCCTGGAGCGCAAAGCGCAGCGCCATCAGCGCCACAACGATCGGCGGCCCGTAGGGCGCGTCGCTCGCGTACAGGATCTGGCCCGGCGGGACGAGAGCGAAGAGGGTCGCCAGGTCGGCTGGATTCCACCACGAGGTGTCCACCAGGACGTTCGGCGCGTCCGGCAGCCGGGCCCAGATCCAACCGAGGTCCGAGATCGCGGCGTGCGCGAGGATCACCGTCGCGCCGGGGAACTCGTCCGCGAGGCCGAGGGCGTGCTCGCCCAGCGCCGGGATGCCGCGACCCGCGTGGATCAGCACCGGAACCCGGCGCTCGTTCGCCACCGCGAAGATACCCCGCACGGAGCGCTCGTCGAGCGTGAACTGGTCGGAGCGCGGGTGGAGCTTGATCCCGCGCGCACCGGCATCGAGGCACCGTTCCGCCTCGCTCACCGGATCGTGGTGCGGGTCGAGGCGGCAGAACGCGACGAGCCGCTCATCGGAAGCGGCCGCCTCGGCGAGCACCCGGTCGTTGGCGGCGCGATAGCCCTCGGGCTCGTGCATCGTGAAGACGACGGCCCGAGCGCCGATCGGGTCGAGGGAAGCCAGCAACTCGCTCGCGGAGCTCCGGAACCCGTCCGGGTCCCCCGAGCCCGTGTGCGTGTGCGCGTCGAAGAACGAGAGCCCCGGAACCTCGGCGACGATTGCGTCCAGCCAAAGCGGGAGTAGCTCGGCGGCGCTCATCGGCCCCAAGGATACGGGCGCCACAGCCGTGATCGCCCCCCCCACCGCTCCGATGGCCGCGCGGTCGTGTTGAATGCCGGTGATGAAACGCACCCTCGTCGCCATCGTCACGATCCTTGTCGCGGCCCTGCTGGGCCCGACCGCCGCCTCGGCCAAGCTGACCGAGATCGGCAGTCCCACCGTCCAGGGCAAGCCGTCCTGCCCGACGAACCCCTGCCTCGCCGTGAGCCGCACCACCGGGTACCAGGTCCAGGGCGGCCGGGTCAAGAACCCCTACCTGGTCCCGCGCCGGGGCGCGATCGTCGCCTTCACGGTTGCGCTCGGCAAGCCTTCGGCTCGCCAGATCAGCTTCTTCAACACGAACCTCGGCGGGCCGGCCACCGCACGGATCACCGTCCTGCGCGCGTTCGCGCGGCGTGGCAACAACTTCCGCTTCGTCGTCCGGAGCCAGAGCGAGGTGGTCAACCTCCAGCCCTACTTCGGCCAGACGGCGCAGTTCGCCCTGTCGAAGTCGATCGGGGCCTACAAGAACGACCTCATCGCCCTCACCGTGCCCACCTGGGCGCCGGTGCTGGCGCTGGGCCTCGACAGCGCCACCACGTGGCGCGCCTCGCGGCCCAAGCCGTGTGCGGACAACGAGGCGTTCCAGCAGTTCGCCCAGCAGCGCGTCACCGCCATGGCGCAGTACGCGTGCGAGTACAAGACCGCGCGCATGACCTACAGCGCCACCTTGATTTCGACGCCCTAGCGGCCCGTCGAGGCTCATCGGCCGACCGTCTAGTGTTGAGAGACGGCAAGCGCAATCAGGCAGGAGCAAGATGAGCCTTCCCCCGGTGGTGTCACGTGACGAGTGGCTGGTCGCTCGCAGGGAGCTGCTCGCCCAGGAGAAGGCGGCCACCCGGGCGCGGGACGCGCTGAACGCCCACCGTCGGCGGCTGCCGATGGTCGAGATCGAGAAGGCCTACGTCTTCGAGGGCCCCGACGGCAACGCGAGTCTGCTCGATCTGTTCGAGGGGCGGCGCCAGCTCATCGTCGACCACTTCATGTTCGATCCGAGCTGGGACGACGGCTGCCCGAGCTGCTCGGGACGGGTGGACCAGTACGGCAACCTCGCCCACCTGCACGCCCGCGACACGACGATGGCCGTCGTCTCCCGGGCGCCGCTGGCCAAGATCCAGCCGTTCAAGGCGCGTATGGGCTGGACCTTCCCCTGGTACTCCTCGTACGGCAGCGACTTCAACTACGACTTCCACGTGACGCTCGACGAGGCCGTGGCGCCCGTCGAGTACAACTACCGCGATCCGGCGGAGCTCGAGGCGGCCGGGTACGGAGTCCCCACGGGCGAGCTCCACGGCACGAGCGTCTTCCTGCGCGACGGCGATCGCGTCTTCCACACCTACTCGACCTACGCGCGCGGCACCGAACAGGTCGGCGGCACGCACTACTACCTCGACATGACGGCCCTCGGCCGACAGGAGGATTGGGAGGAGCCTCGCGGCCGCTCGACCGGGGCGCCTCGGGCCGACCAGGTGGGGACCCGTACCGCGGACGACTGAGGCCTGAGCCCTACGGCGCCAGCGTGCGAATCGCCGCCTCGTTGGCGTACGCCAGTCGCCCGTCGCTGAGCGTGACGACACCGAGCGAGCAGTCCGTGGCCAGCGCGCGACCGGAGCGAAACGGCAGGCCGCTGGCCCCGATCCGGTAGCGGTCGAGCCGGCGCGAGGCGAATCCGCACAGCGCAAGCTCGGAGTCGCTGATCGCCGCGAGTCCGGAGGGGGCGCCGGTAGGCAGGTGTATGGCCGCGGCGGGCCTGGGTCCGAGGTCCGCCCGGGCCAGGTGCTCGTCGTCGCCGATCGCATTGTCCGCCACCCACACGGCGCCGCCGGGCGTGACGGCGAGGCCGAACGGGTTGAACCAGCCGCGGGCCAGTCCCTGCGGCCGCTGGGAGGCGGGACCGTTGGGGTTCAGCGCCACGATCTGTCCGGTCATGCCGGGGAACGGCGGGACCACGGGGCCGTTGCGCCCCAAGACGACCGATCGGTCCCGGTCGCCCAGGCTCAGGAGCAGCCGCCCGTCGCGCGCGAAGGCGAGCCGGCCGCCGTTGGACTCCTCGCCGGCGCGGCGACCGTTCCACACCATCCGCGTGCGCCCCGGCGCGACCTTGCCGACCACGAGCCGGTGCCCGGGCGTCGTCCACGCCGCGAACGTGCGCCCGTGCCGGTCGACGACCAGGCCGAGCAGTCCGTTGAGGCCGGCGGTGGACACCCGAAGCGTGACGAGCGGCCGCCGCCCGCGCCGCCCGCGCGCATCCACCTGCCAGATGCGCCCGGACAGCTCGCCGTAGCGCAGGGCGCCATGGGGGAGCGCGGCCATCGCGGCGGCGAAGTTGGCGCGCACCAGGAGCTGCCCGCTGCGGGCGCGGGCGGGCGGGGCAACGAGACACGCCGACGCGAGCATCACCGCCAGCACGGTCGCCCGGACTTGCCACCTCGATCTCTGACGACTGAGGACTGACGACTGACGACTGCTCAGCACTGATTCTGCTGGCAGAACGTCCCGAGGGCGCCGGTGCCCCCGGAGCCCCCGGAGCCCCCGGAGCCGCCGGTCCCGCCGGCTCCGCCGGTGGCGCCGGTGTCCGTTCCGCCCGACCCTCCGGAGCCCGCCCCGGTGTCCGTCCCGCCGCCGGCCCCGGTGTCGGTACCGGCGCCGCTCGTGTCGGTACCGGCGCCGCTCGTGTCCGTGCCGGCGCCGCTCGTGTCCGTCCCGGTTGTCGAGGTGGTGGACGTGGAGCTCGTCGTGGGCGTCGTCGGGGTGGTGTTCGTGGGGATGGTCAGCTCGGGCGTAGACAGCGTCTCGTCGCCGCCGCCCCCGCCGCCGCAGGCCGCGAGGCCGGCACCCGCGGAAAGGGCGAGCAGCATGCAGGCGACCAGCGGGACCCGGCGCATGGCGTGTCTAACCGAGGGCGGCCATTCGGCGGCCGCAATGGGGGCAGTCGTTGAGGTCCTTCTGCGCGAGCTGGTCGCACCAGTTGCAGAACCGCAGGTTCTCGACCGCCCACGGGAGCTGGGACTCGGACGGCGCGAGCGGCAGCAGCTTGGCCACCACCTCGAGCGCCTCTCCGGTCGCGCGGTCGACGTAGACCTCGTCCGGCTCGGCTTCGATCACGACCTCGCGCCCACTCGAGGGCGCCCGCATACGGTAGAGCTGGCGTTCGCTCACGGCGGCGCACTCTAGCGAAGGCACAATAAGCCGGTGCGCATCCTCATCTTCCACGGATACCTGCTTCGCGGCACCGGTTCCAACGTCTACAACGCGAACCTCGCCGCCGCGCTCGTGCGGCAGGGCCACGAGGTGCACCTGCTCTCCCAGGAGCCGGCGCCGGAGGAATTCGACTTCGTGGACGCGGTCGGCGACTGGGACGGCGGCACGCTGCGGGTGACCACCCGGCGCGAGCCGGCGCGCTGCACGGCCTACCGGCCCGACATCGGCGGGCTGCTGCCCGTGTACGTCCCCGACCGCTACGAGGGCACGGAGGCCCGCGCCTTCCCGGAGCTGTCCGACGCGGAGCTCGACCGCTACCTCGAGCGCAACGTGGCCGCCGTCGCCGAGGTCGCGGCGCGCTCGGAGCCGGACGTCGCGCTCGCCAACCACCTCATCATGGGCCCGGTGATCCTTGCCCGCGCGCTGGCCGAGGCGGGCGTTCCCTACGCGGTCAAGATCCACGGAAGCGCGCTCGAGTACACCGTCAAGCCGCACCCGCGCTTCCTGCCGTACGCGCGCGAGGGCGTAGCGGCGGCGCAGGGCGTGCTGGTGGGCTCCCGCCACACCGCCGAGAGCCTGTGGGCGGCCGTCGGGGATCCCGCGCTCGAGGCCCGCACCCGCCTCGGGCCGCCGGGCGTCGACGTCGCGGCCTTCGCACCGCGGGAACCGGAGGCCGCGACCGCCGGACTGCAGGCGCTCGCGGAGCGGCTGGCCGCCGAGACGCCGCCGGCGGCCGATGCGGGCGGCGGCTTCGCCCGCGATCCCGCCGGCGCGGGCGCCGCGCTGGCGGTGTTGGACCCGGGCCGCGACCGCCTCGTCGCCTTCGTGGGCAAGCTGATCGTGAGCAAGGGGATCGATCTGCTGCTGGCCGCGTGGCCCTTGGTGCTGGCGCGGGTTCCCGCGGCCCGGCTCGTGGTCGTCGGGTTCGGAGGCTGGAGCGACGCGGCCCTGACCCTCGTCCGCGCGCTGGGCGCTGGCGACCTGGCCGCGGCGCGGTCGCTGGCCGAGGCGGGGCGCGAGTCCGAGGGGGGCCCGCGGGCGCCGCTCGGCCACCTGCTCGCCTTCCTCGACGCCCTCGAGGCCGACCCTGGGGCGCGGGCCGACTACCTGGCCGCCGCCGCGGGCCTGCCCGAGCGCGTCGTCTTCGCCGGCCGCCTCGAGCACGCCGAGCTGGTGGACGTTCTACCCGCGTGCGAGGCGCTCGTCGTCCCGAGCACCTTCCCCGAGTCCTTCGGGATGGTGGCGGCGGAGGCCGCGGCCGCGGGCGCCCTGCCGGTGAGCGCCGAGCACTCCGGCCTCGCCGAGGTGAGCCGCGTCCTGGCCGCTGCGGTTCCCCCGCCGGCCCGATCGTGGCTCGCGTTTCCCATCGACGACGGCGCCGTCGAGGCGCTGGCCGAGCGCCTGGTCGGTTGGCTCGAGGCCCCGGCGGAACTGCGCTCCCAGACGCGCGCGGCCCTCGTCGCCACGGCGCGCGAGCGCTACTCCTGGGAGGGCGTGGCGGACGGCGTGATCGCGGCCGCCGAGGGGCGCCTGGACGAGCTTCCGCCCCCCTGACCGAGCCACGCCGACGCTCCGTGACAACGGATAGAGTTCCCGCCGTGCCGAGCCGGAAGATCACCGTCCGGGCGCTGCGCGGGCGGCGCGGAGCCGTGGCCGGCCTGCTGGCGGGGGCGGTCGCCGTGGCCGCGCTGGCGGGCTGCGACGTCAAGCGCGGGAACGAGGATCTCGTGTCGGGTAAGCAGCAGTTCGTCGCCAAGTGCGGCTCCTGCCACACGCTCAACCGCGCCCAGACGTCCGGCACCATCGGGCCGAACCTCGACGCCGCCTTCTATCAGTCGGTCAAGGACGGCTTCAAGCGCTCGAGCTTCCAGGGCCAGATCTACAGCCAGATCCGGTTCCCCAACCGCAAGAGCCTGATGGGCGCGCTGGCGCGCACCGGCAAGATTCCGCATGACAGCCGCACGGCGGAGAACATCGCGGCCTATGTGGCCAGCGTCGTCGCCCGGCCGGGTTCCGATACGGGCGCGCTCGCCCGCGCCGTCGAGAAGATCAACCGTATCCCGCTGGCCACGGCCAAGAACGGCACGCTCGAGATCGACGCGTTCCCCAACGGCGACCTGAAGTACATCCCAATCGCCGCTCAGGCACCGGCCGGCAAGGTCGTGGTCAAGTCGCTGAACAAGGCGTCGATCGGCCACGACATCCACATCGAAGGCAACGGCGTCAACCAGGGCGGCCCGGTGGTCTCCAACGGTGGCACGTCGCAGGTCGCGCTGACGCTCAAGCCCGGCACCTACCAGTTCCTGTGCACCGTCCCGGGCCACGCCGCGGCCGGGATGAAGGGCGTCCTGACCGTCAAGTAGCCGGCGTGGCGGCCGCCGCCCGCGCGGACCGCTCCGCCTCGGACCGCTCCGCCTCCTCGTCGCGGTCGGCGTCCTGGCTGGCGCGCCAGAAGAAGAAGATCAGCGCCCCGGCGATGATCACCATGTCCAGCGTCATCATCAGCCCGCCGGCGAGCTGCGTGTCGGCCAGGGGCGAGATGCCGTGCGCGCGCGGTCGGTTGCCGTAGTAATCGTGGTAGAGCGGGTGGCGGGAGACCAGGAACCCAACGCCGAGGAACATGCTGACCATCCGCGAGGCGAAGATGTAGGGGATCTTCCACAGCTCGCCGCGCAGCCGCGCCCGCTGGGGCTCGATCGCGCACCACCAGATCAGCACGCCGGCGAACACGAACGAGGCGTGCTGGAGCACGTGCACGAGCGGGTTGCGCAGCGCCCCCTCGAAGGCGAAGGCGAAGTGCCAGGTGTAGAGGATCACCAGGTACGCGGGGATGGACACCAGCGGCTGGCGCAGGAAGCGGAACACCCGGCGCAGCGTGCGCTGGTGGGCGAGCGGCACGAGCACGGGACGCGGGAGGTAGAAGACGAGCACCGGCGTGCGCAGCCCGGCGAGCAGGAAGGGGACGGCGATGTCGGCCAGCAGCAGGTGCTGGGCCATGTGCCAGCTCAGCACCTGGTCGTCCAGCGCGTCCGGCGGCCCGACGAGGGCGATTGTCTGGAGCGCAATGCCGATCCACCACCACGTCTGCTGGAGCCGGGGCACCCGCCAGCCCCGGTCGCGGAGCACGATGACTGCCCGCACGTACAGTGCGGCCGCCGCGAGCAGGAACACCACGACGCCGGGCGAGGGGTCGAACGGCATGGCCGTATTGTCGCGAAGCGCCCTAAAGAATCGCGCGGCCGAGCAGCACGACGGCGACGATCAGCGCAACCGTCACCACGACGTAGATGAGGAAGCGAAAGGCCTCCGCCTCCGAGCGCAGTGGGTTGAGCACGGCCGGACCGGCCTACAGCACGTAGATCGTGCTGTAGACGATGATCCACATCACGTCGACGAAGTGCCAGTAGATCCCGGGCACCTCGACGCCGCGGTGCTGCTCGGGGCTGTAGTGGCCGCGGAAGGAGCGCACCGTGACCATCGCGAGCAGCGTGAGCCCGATGAACACGTGCGCGCCGTGCAGGCCCGTGAGCCCGTAGAAGATCGACCCCTGCGCGCTGTCGTGCGGTGCGAAGCCGATGTGCGCGTACTCGTTGATCTGGATGAACAGGAAGGTTGCGCCCAGCAGGAAGGTCGAGAGGATCCCGGCCTTCAACCCGAAGCGGTTGCCGTTCTTCACCGAGCTCAGCGCCCAGTGCATGGTGAGCGACGAGGACAGCAGGATGGCCGTGTTGACGCCCGCCACGGCGACCGGCAGCTCGGTGCCGTGGGCGGGCCAGGGGTCGGCGTTCACGACGCGGATGAAGAAGTAGGCCGTGAAGAACGCCCCGAAGATCATCACCTCGCTGATGATGAAAAGCAGCATCCCGAGCAGCTGCGGCTCGACTCGCGAGCTGCGGTGCGCCTCGGGCGGGTGCGCCTCGTGGGCGTCCTGCGCGTGGGCTGCGCCGGCCGCTTCCATCAGGCCTTGACCCCCGCGTCGTCGAGCTCGACGACCACGTGGTCCACCGGGATGCGGGCGGCGTCGGCGATGCGCTCGGGGAGGTTCGCGCGGAGCCAGCCCGACTTCTCCGCGGGCAGGGTCGAGATGATCACGTCGGTGACACGGAAGCGCTCGAGCGCGTTCATCGCGGCCGTGTAGGGGTCGGGATCGCCGATCATGCCCGCCACCAGCAGGCCCTCGTCGCGCAGGTTCTCGAGCACGGTGCTCAGTCTCTGGCGCGCCTCGCCGGCGTGGTGGCCGTGGCCGCCCTCCTGGGGCACCACCACGATGAAGAGATGGTCGCCATTCTCGGCGGCCTTGGCCTTGAGCTTCTCGACCAGCTCCTGTCCGCCGACGGTCCGGTTGGCGACGACGAGCGTGACGCTGAAGGGCAGGCCCTCCTGAGCGAGGTCCACGACGACGTGCTCGACGGGCAGCCCGGATTCCTGGCGGATGCGCTCCACGAGGTCCTTGCGCAGCCATCCCGACTGCGTGATCGGGTGCGTCGAGACGATGATCTCGTCGGGGTCGAAGTCGGCGACCGCGTCCATCGTCGCCTGGAACGGGTCCTCGTCGCCCACCTCGCCGTCCAGCTCGATGCCCTGGGCGCCCAGGAACTGCTGCGCCAGGTCGACGCGCACCTGCGCGGCGTCGCGCACGGCCTCGTCGTAGATGATCTGGCCGTGGCGGGGGCGATTCTGCGGCACGACCACCGCGAAGTCGGCATCGCCCTTCTCGTGGCGCGCGCGCACCGTGTCCAGCAGCTTGGCGCCCCCGAGGGTCTCGTTGGCGACGATGAGGATTTTTGCCATGCGCTAGTGCTCCCTCATTCCCTGGTCGGTGCGGTGGCCACCGTTCCGCTCGGCTTCGCCTCGGCGGGTGATTTGAACACTCCGTGGACGGCGCCGGGGACGCCGTACTCGTAGGGCCCGCCGACGACCGTCGGCACGTGGTCGAAGTTGAAGATCGGGGGTGGGGAGGAGACCTGCCACTCCAGCGTCAACGCGCGCCACGGGTTGCCGCTGGCGCGTGGGCCGCCACGCCACGAGGCGACCATGTTGTAGAGGAAGACGAGCGTGCTGGCGCCGACGAAGAACGAGGAGATCGAGATGAAGAGGTTCCAGCCCGCGAACTGCGCGGCGTAGTCGGCGACGCGGCGGGGCATTCCCTCCAGGCCGATGATGTGCATCGGGCCGAAGGACAGGTTGAAGAAGATGAAGGTCATCCAGAAGTGGATCTTGCCCAGGCGCTCGTCGTACATCCGCCCGGTCATCTTCGGGAACCAGTAGTAGACCCCGGCGAAGATCGTGAACAGCGAGCCGCCGAACAGCACGTAGTGGATGTGGGCGACGATGAAGTAGGTGTCGCTGACGTGGATGGTCAGCGGGATCATCGCCAGCATCACGCCCGAGATGCCGCCGCAGGTGAACATGGTCAGGAACCCGAGGGCGAAGAGCATCGGCGTGTCGAGGTGCAGGACGCCTCTCCACAGCGTCGCCAGCCACGAGAAGATCTTGATCCCGGTGGGGATGGCGATGATCGCCGTGGTGACCATCATCGGCACGCGGATCCACGGCTGCATGCCCGACACGAACATGTGGTGCGCCCACACCGTGAAGCCGAGGACGACGATGGCCAGCAGCGAGAAGGCCATCATGCGGTAGCCGAAGATCGGCTTTCGCGCCTTGACCGCGAGGATCTCGCTGATGATCCCGAAGCCCGGCAGCATAATGTTGTAGACCGCGGGGTGTGAGTAGAACCAGAATACGTGCTGGTACTACAGCACGTCGCCGCCGCGGCCGGCGTTGAAGAAGTTGAAGCCGAGCGCCCGGTCGAGCAGGACGAAGAAGTGCGACGCGGCGATGAACGGCGTCGCGATCACGACCAGCAGCGAGGTCGAGAAGTTCGCCCATACCAGCAGCGGCATCCGGAAGAAGCTCATGCCGGGCGCACGCATTGTGATGATCGTCA
>JAWVFS010000118.1:0-5401 GCA_033855795.1 Solirubrobacteraceae bacterium
GACCTACCGCGCGGCGAGCGCGAGGCGGCGGGCCGACGCATTGCGTCGCTAGCCGATTACACCGACGAGCCGCTGCTGGGCGCGCGGCTCACGCTGCGCCGGCTCGGTCACCCCCCCACCAAGCGCCCGTGGGTGGCCGACGCGAGCGCGCTCGTCAACGGTCGTCTCATGGCGGCACACACGACCGGCCCGACCGCGGTCACGGCCGCCGACGAGGCCGCGGACCGGCTGCGCCGCCAGCTCCGGCGGGCCGCGGGGACGGAGGTTGCCCAACGCGACGAGCCGGTCGCCATCCGCGCGGCCCTGGAGGCGCTGGGCCTGGACCGCGTGCAGCGGCCGGAGGCGCGGCGCAAGCCGCCGGAGCAGCGCCGGGTCGTGCACCGGAAGGTGTACGGCGACGAGCTCGAGCCGACGCTGAGCGCGGTCGCCGACCTCCTCGACCTCGACTACGAGTTCCACCTCTTCCGCCACGTCCGGACGCAGGAGGACGTCGTCGTCTACCGGCGCAACGACGGGTGGGTCGGCCTGATCCACCCGCCGGGCAGCCCTCTCGCCGATGAGGACGACATCGTCGTGACCGAGCCGAGCCGCTACTCCAGCCCCATGACGCTGGACGACGCGCGGGCGGAGATGGACATCGTCAACCACCGCTTCCTCTACTTCGTCGACGCGAACGACGGCCGAGGGAAGGTGCTCTACCTGCGCCACGACGGCGATTACGGCCTGGTGGAGCCGGCGTGACGGCGACGCCCTGGAAACAGCGGGGCCAGGCACTCGTGCGCGAACTGCGCTTCCGCGACTTCGACGAGGCGATGGGCTTCCTCCGGCGCGTCGCCGACGCGGCGGTGGACTACGGGCGGCGCCCCGACATGTGCATCCTGGAGTCCAACCGCGTGCGCCTGTCGGTGGCCAACCCGCACCACGCCGGCATCACGCCGGCCGAGCGGCGGCTCATCGACAAGGTGGACGCCGTCGTGGCCGACGACTACCACCACGCCACAATGGAGGCCTGATGGCGCCAGCGGAGACGATCGATCGCCTCATCCGCTTCGACGCCGGCGGCCTGCCCGTCGTGTCGCTCTACGTGGGCGTCCCGGAGGACGCCGGCGCGCGCCGCTCGGTCGGCAGCCAGATTTCGAGCCTGCTCCACGCGATTCGCCCGCTGGCCGAGGACAAGTCGATCGAGCACGAGGCGAGGATGTCGCTTCGCGCCGACATCGAGCGCCTCGAGAACCCCGACGAGCACGCGCGGTGGCCGCCGGGGACGGTTGCTGTCTTCGCGTGCCACGGCGCCGGGCTCTTCGAGACGGTGTCGCTTCCGCGCCAGATCCGTGAGCGGGCGGTCGTGGACGCCACGCCGTGGCTGCGCCCGATGCTCGCCGTGCTCGACGAGTACCACCGCGCCTGCGTGACCGTCCTCGACCGGAAGTCCGCCCGGTTCTGGGAGCTGTACCTCGGAGAGCTGCGCGAGCTCGACGGGCTCCGCGACGAGACGCTGCGCAAGCCGGACTACGCGGGCTGGGGCGGGTTCGAGGAACACGGCACCCACCACCGGGCCGAGGAGCTCGAGAAGAGCCACTACCGCCGGGTCGCTGGGTTCCTCGACCGCCTGTTCCGGACCGAGCGCCCCGAGGTCCTCGTCATCGGCGGCCACCGCGAGGAGGTCCCGCGCTTCATTGGGTTTCTCTCCCGCGACCTGCGCCGCCGCGTGGCCGCGACCTTCGCCATCGACCCGCACACCGCCACGCCGGCGGACATCCGGCGCAGCGCCCAGGAGGTCGTCGACGCCTACGAGCGCGAGGAGGAGCGCCGCTGGGTGGCCGAGGCGTTCGAGAAGGCAAGGAGCGGCGGGCTCGGAGCTCTCGGGCTCGATTCCTGCCTGTGGGCGGGCTCGGTCGGCGCGGTGCGGGCGCTGCTGATCCAGGACGGCGCCATCGCCGCCGGAGTGGTCTGCGACCAGTCCCATTGGCTGGGCACCGAGGGCGACGCCTGCCCCGTCTGCGGGCGCCCGACACGGCCCACTCCCGACGTGATCGACGAGCTCGCCGAGGCGGTGATCGAGCGTGACGGGGCGGTGGAGCACGTCCTGGCCGAGACCGAGCTGAAGGAGCACCTCGTCGCGGCTGAGCTGCGGTTCCCGCTTCCGCCCCTGCCGGATCCCGCGTCCGCGTCGGTGGTATCGGCCGAGCAGTGACCTACTTGGTTTGACCCGAGCGAGCGATGGAAGTCGACCAGACCGAATCCACACTCGCCGAGACGCCCGATCGCAACGGGGCTTTCCCGCGGCTGAGCGATGAGCAGATCGCGGCGCTCGCCGAGCACGGAGAACGCCGGGCGACGCGGGTGGACGACGTCCTCTTCCGCGAGGGGGATGAGAGCTACGACTTCTTCGTCGTCCTGAGTGGGAAGGTCGCGATCGTCGAGGGCTTCGGCGCGGACGAGCGCCTGATTGGCGTCCACGGCGGGCGGCGCTTCCTCGGCGAGCTCAGCCTGCTCACCGGCCAGGCCGCATTCTTCACCGCGGTCGTCCGCGAGGCGGGCGAGGTGCTGGTCGTCCCAGTCGAGCGCCTGCGCCAGCTGGTCGCGCACGATCCGGCGCTGGGAGACCTGATCTTGCGCGCCTACCTCGCCCGCCGCGAGCTGCTCATCGGCCTCGGGACCGGCTTCAGGATCATCGGCTCGCGCTTCTCGCCCGACACGCGGCGGCTGCGCGAGTTCGCCGCCCGCAACCGGCTGCCGCATCGCTGGATTGACCTGGAGCAGGACGAGGAGGCCGAGGCGCTGCTGCGCGGTCTGGGGGTCTCGCCGGAGGAGACGCCGGTCGTGATCTGGCGCGGGAAGCACGTGCTGCGCAACCCGAGCAACGCGGAGCTGGCGCGCGCCGTCGGCCTGCGGGCGCCGGTCTCCCCGGCCGGCGTGTGCGACCTCGTGGTCGTCGGGGCCGGCCCCGCCGGCCTTGCGGCCGCGGTCTACGGAGCCTCGGAGGGTTTCGGGACCGTCGCGCTCGACGCGATCGCGACGGGCGGCCAGGCGGGCACCACCTCGCGCCTGGAGAACTACCTCGGCTTTCCGTCGGGTATCTCCGGCGGGGAGCTCGCGGAGCGGGCGACGATCCAGGCGAAGAAGTTCGGCGCCCGCATCAGCGTACCGGCGGAGGCGACCGCCCTGGAGGATCGCGGCGAGCGTCACGTCGTCACGCTCGAGGACGGCAAGACCGTCGAGGGCCGGACGATCGTGATCGCCACCGGCGCGCGCTACTGCAAGCTCCCGGTCCCGCGGATCGAGGGCTTCGAGGGAGCGGGGGTCTACTACGCCGCGACGCAGGTCGAGGCCGACCTGTGCCGCGACGACCCGGTGGTGGTGGTGGGTGGCGGCAACTCGGCCGGCCAGGCCACACTGTTCCTGGCGCGGCACGCGGCGCACGTGCGCCTGCTGATCCGTGGTGACGACCTCGGCAAGAGCATGTCGCGGTACCTCGCCGACCGAATCGAGCGGACCCCCGACCTGGAGTTGATGCGCAACACCGAGGTCCGGGAGGTGGTGGGAAACGGGAGCCTCGAGGCCGTGGTCGTGGAGAACACCCGGACCGGCGAGCGCCGGACGATCGCCGCGCGCGCCCTGTTCGTGTTCATCGGAGCGGAGCCGTACACGCGCTGGGTCGGCGAGCACGTCGCGCGCGACGAGCGCGGCTTCATCGTGACCGGACAGGACGCCGCGCACGCCGCGGGCAACGCCGCCTGGGACGAGCTCGGTCGCCAGCCGCTTCTGCTCGAGACGAGTTGCCCGGGCATCTTCGCCGTGGGCGACGTGAGGGCGACATCCATCAAGCGGGTGGCCTCGGCCGTGGGGGAGGGCTCGATGGCCGTCCGCCTCGTGTACGAGCACCTCGAGCACATCGGAGGTGTGCGATGACGGAACGGCCGACCATCAGGTGCACGAACTGCGGGAAGCTCAACCGCATCGGAGCCGCGCCGCGGGGCGTGCCACGTTGCGGCGTCTGCCATCACCCGCTCCCCTGGGTGATCGAGGCGGATCGCGAGAGCTTCGACGACGAGCTGCAGGCCTCCGTCCCGGTACTCGTCGACTTCTGGGCGCCGTGGTGCGGGCCGTGCCGCATGGTCTCACCCGTTGTGGAGAAAATCGCGGCCGACAACGCCGGGCGCCTGAAGGTCGTCAAGTTGAACACCGACGAAGCGCCCGACATCTCGGCGCGCTACCAGATCCAGGGCATTCCGCTGCTGCTCGTGCTCCAGGACGGCCGGGAGGTCGATCGGCTCACCGGGGCGCCGCCGCCGGCGCAGCTGCGTCAGTGGATCGAGGGCCACCTGGGCGCGGCCGCATCCGGCCAGCCGACCTAGGCCGGTGGGCGCGGCGGCGGCGGCACCGGCGACGCGCGCCGGCGATCGGCGAGCCAGAACATCCAGACCAGCGACAGGACCAGGCCGATGATGCCGACGATCATCAGGATCAGCCCGGCCGTGTCGAGCCTGATGTCGCCCGGGTGCCACGTCACCGCATACCGCAGGATCGCGCCCGTGGCGATCAGGAACAGCGAGGCTCCAACGCTCATCGCAGCGGGTAGATAGGTCGCGCCGCTCGGCTGTCAAGCCCTACCCGCCACGGCGGCACGCGAGTCTTGACTCGATCGCCCTCCGTCCTACCTACGCCGGCATGAGATCGACCGGCGCGGCCAGAGCGGACAGCCCGGCCGGTCCCGCGCCACCGCGCGGCCCGCGCGCGCTGCCCCACGAGCACCCGCACTGGTGCCTGGTGGAGGAGGCCGGCGTCCCGATGCATCGGCTGCCCTTCGACGTCGCCGCCACCTGGTCGGTCGCCGAGGAGGTCTACGTGTGGTCGGTGCACGAGGGCTCCTACCCCCACGCGCAGCCGCCGCACTCCGAGCTCGAGGCGGGGATCCGGGACGTGCGCCGCCTGATCGAGGCTCGCCGTCCCGCCGACCTGGGCGCGGGCGCCGACGAGGTCGACCTCGCCGTGCTGCTCGCGGCCGATCTGCTCGACGACGTGCAGTCCAGCTACTTCGTCGAGTCCAGCCGGTTGATCAACGAGGCGCTGGCGGCCGCGCGCGAGCTGCTCGTCATCGGCAACGCCCTTCCCGCGCCGCGGGCGCCAGAGCGGAGACGATTCTCATGACCCACGCGTCTTCGGAGCCCGACACTGCGCCGTCGGCCGAGCCCACCCCGACGGCGTCCTAGGCCGCGCTTGCGATCGCGTCGGCGGCCCGTGACCGAGCGCACGCGCCACGAGCGCAGGCGGCAGGCCGCTGCGGTCCGCCAGCTGCTGCGAAACCGCAGCTGGGTGGCGGTCGGTCTCACGCAGCAGATCAACGCCGAAGCGGCGCGCAAGGCGCGGCGCGAGGCGATGGTGGTCGTCCCGCTGATCG
>JAWVFS010000119.1:0-15214 GCA_033855795.1 Solirubrobacteraceae bacterium
TGGACCCCGAGCGCGGCTACTTCGTCGACCAGCGCTGGATGGACTTCGCGCCCGGCCTGGTGCCCTCGCTCGAGGTCCTGCGCGACCCCGGCTACAACGTCGCCTACTGGAACCTGCCGGGCCGCGAGCTCGCTCGGTCGGACGGTTCCTACACCGCCGGCGGTCGGCCGCTGCGCTTCATGCACTACAGCGGCTTCGACCCCGCGACGCCGGACGTCCTCTCCAAGCACCAGACGCGCGTGCGCGTGGCCGACGACCCGGTGCTGGCCGAGCTGTGCCGTTCCTACGCCGGCCGCCTGCTCGCCGCCGGCCACGACGCGGCGAGCGCGTGGAAGTACACCTATGACGAGCTACCCGACGGCACGCGCATCGACGAGCACATGCGCGCCGTCTACCGCGAGGCGGTGCAGGACGAGGCGCTGCCGCGGTCCGTGTTCACCGAGGACGGGGCCAAGGAGTTCGAGGCGTATCTGCGCGGGCCCGCCGCGAACGCCGGCCGCCACGGCGTCACCCGCTACCTCGCCGCCGTGCGCGAGGCGCGGGCCGAGCTGCGCGACACGTTCCCCTCGCTCGAGGGCGCCCGCGCGCAGGAGCTCGTGGGGTGGGCGGACGCCTTCGGGCGACACGAGGTGCCCAACCCGCAGTTCCTGTTCGCCCCCGAGTCCGAGGCGGCCGGCCGCGACGGCGCGGCGTCCGTACCGGCCGGGGTCAACGTCGCCGGCTACTTCTCCTCGGTCCTCGGTGTGGGCGAGGCGGCGCGCCAGGTCATCGGCGCGCTGCGCGCGGCTCGCCTCGAGGTCGCGCCGGTCGGGCTGGTGGCCGAGGGCAACCGCCAGGACGCCGAGCTGGCGGTGCCGGAGGGCGAGCCACGGTTCCCGGTCAACCTTGTGTGCGTCAACGCCGACATGCTGCCCGTGTTCGCCGACGAGGTCGGGCCGGCGTTCTTCGACGGCCGCTACACCGTCGGACTGTGGTGGTGGGAGGTGTCCGCGTTCCCGGACCGCTGGCTCGGCTCCTTCGAGCACGTCGACGAGGTGTGGGCCGGCTCGCATCACGTGGTCGATGCGCTGGCGGCGGTGGCCCCGGTGCCGGTCGTGCACGTGACCGTCCCCGTGACGGTGCCGCCGTTCGCACCGCGCTCGCGTGCCGAGCTGGGGCTCCCCGAGGGCTTTCTGTTCCTGTTCTCCTTCGATCACAACAGCGTCTTCGCGCGCAAGAACCCGCTCGGGCTGATCGACGCGTTCACCCGTACGTTCGAGCCGGGACAGGGCGCGGCGCTGGCGATCAAGGCCATCAACGGCGAACGCCACCCCGAGGCGCACCGTGCGCTCGCCGACGCCGCCGCCGCGCACCCGGACGTGCACCTGATCGATCGCTACGTCTCGCGCGCCGACAAGGACGCGATGATCGACGCCTGCGACGTCTACGCCTCGCTGCACCGGGCCGAGGGCTTCGGCTTCCCGCTGGCCGAGGCGATGTGGCTCGGTAAGCCGGTGATCGCCACGGGCTATTCGGGCAACCTCGACTTCATGAGCGCCCAGAACTCCTGGCTGGTCGACCACGACCTCGTCCCGATCGGCGAGGGCGCCGACCCCTACCCACCGACGGGCGAATGGGCCGAACCGGACCTCGACCACGCGGCTGCGCTGATGCGCGAGGCGTTTGCCGATCCCGAGGCGGCGCGCGCGCGCGCTGAGCGCGGGCAGGCCGACGTGCGCGCGCGGTACTCGCCGGAGGCGGCCGGCGCCGCGATGGCCGAGCGCCTCGCGCACCTCCCGCGGCTCGGTGGAGGGCTCTCACCGCGGGGGGCGGCCCGCGCCGACAGCGATGCGGGGCGGATCGCCCGGCGGGTGCGCTCGGGCCCGGTCCCCCCGCGCGAGCCGCGGTTCGGACGCCCGCAGCGCTTTGCCCGCCGGACGCTGCTGAGGTTGATCAAGCCGTTCACCGCCCACCAGCGGATGGTCGACGAGGACCTGCTGCGCTACGGCGTGTCCGCGCACGCCCGCCTCGACGACCTTTCCGGGCAGGTCGACGTGCTCCGCGCGCAGCTCGAGCAGGGCTCGCAGTTCATGTCCTCGTTCGGCCTCGGCGGCGCGCGGCCGGAGGCGGGGCTCCCGCCGCACGACGGGCTGCCCGCGGCGCCGGAGGAGCCGTGGAGCCACGCCTACAACGACGCGCACCGCGACTTCGTCGCGCGCGTGCTCGACGATCCGCGCGTGCTGGCGCACTTCCGCCGGGGCGAGCGGCTCGACGCGGGCTACGGAATCGGCTTCGACGAGCGCGTGGTCGAGCTCCCGTGGCTGTTCACGCGCGACCTCGGCGGCTCCGTGCTCGACGCCGGCTCGACGCTCAACCATCCACATGTGCTCACCCGGCTGCTCCCGCACGTCGACGACCTGGTTGTCGTGACGCTCACGCCGGAGGCCGAGGCGCACCCCTACCTCGGCGTGTCCTACCTCTACTCCGATCTGCGGGACCTGCCGCTGCGCGACGGTGCCTACGAGCACGTGGTGTCCCTGTCCACGCTCGAGCACGTCGGCATGGACACGACGCATTTCGGCGCGGCCACCGAGCGGGCGGCCGACCCGGGCGTGGAGCTGGCGCGCGCGCTGCGCGAGCTGCGACGCGTGCTGGCCCCCGGCGGCAGCCTGTTCCTGACCGTCCCGTTCGGCGTGCCCGAGGACTTCGGCTGGCTGCGCGTGTTCTCGGCGCCGGAGCTCGAGCGCGCGCTGGAGGCGTTCGGGCCGGCGGAGGCGCGCATCACCCACTACGCCTACGACGCCGCCGGGTGGCAGCTGGCGGACGCCGAGTCCGCGGCGAACGCGCATTATCGAAACCCGTTCACGCAGCCGGTCGGGGAGGATCGTGCCGTGGCGGCGCGCGCCGTGGCCTGCGTCGAGCTGCGGACGGCCTAGGAGCCGGCCGCCCGTGCCCGCGCTGCTCGACCGACTGGCCGCCCGCCGCCGCGCCGCGCGGGCTCGCGACCGCTACACGGCGTTCGTCGAGGGGGTCGAGCCCGACCTCGCGGGGCGCCCGCGCGTCCACCGCTTTGCCGTGCCCCCGGTGATCGGCGACGCCGATGCGCGCAGCGAGCCGATCGCGGTGTGCATCGAGCCGGACGGTGACGCCGCCGCGACGCGGGCTTCGCTCGAACGCCAGACCGTCGCGCCGGCGTCGGTCCTCGAGGGGATGGCGGCCGACGCGCTCCCCGGGATGCGCGCCGAACGCGTGCTGCTGCTGGCCGCCGGCGATGCCCTGCCCCCACAAGCATTGGAGCGACTCGGGCAGGCGGCCGCACTGGCGCCGGACGCCGCGCTCATCACCTTCGACGAGGACCGGCTAGACGCCGACGGCGAGCGCCGCGACCCGGTGATCCGGCCCGGGCCCTCGCCGGACGCGCTGGCCGAGCGCGACGTCGCCGGGAGCGCGTTCGTCGTGGCCCGCGAGGTCGCGTTGCCCGCCGGTGTGGACGATGAGCGCCACGCGCTGGCGCGCGCGCTCGCGGGGTCCGGCGGCGCCGGCCAGGCCCACGTACCACTGGTCCTGCGCCACGCCGCGCGCCGGCCGTCCCTGCCCGTCCCCACGACGGTCCGTGGCGCGCTGGGCCGCGAGCCCGCGGTCGAGGTCATCGTGTGCTTCCGCGATCGACCCGACCTGCTGCGCCGCTCGGTGCGCTCGCTGCTCGACGTCACCGCGTGGGACCGTCTGCGCGTGCGCCTCGTGGACAACGGGAGCGAGAGCCCCGCGACGGCCCGGCTCGTCGAGGAGCTCGCACGCGAGGATCGCGTCATCGCGTCCCGGGACGAGCGGCCGTTCAACTTCGCCGCGCTCAACAACGCCGCGGCGGCCGCGTCGGACGCCGACGCCCTGGTCTTCCTCAACAACGACACCGAGGTCGTGGAGGAGGGCTGGCTCGAGGCCCTGCTCGAGCACGCGCTGCGCCCGGAGGTCGGCGCCGTCGCACCGCTCCTCCTGCGGCCCGACGGCCGCGTCCAGCACGCCGGCGCCGCGCTCGGCCTGCAGGGCTACGCCGGCCACCCGTTCGCCGGGCTGGCGCCCCAGCGGCTGACGCCGTTCGGAGCGGCCGCCGACGGCACGCGCAACTGGCTGGCCGTCACGGCCGCCTGCCTGGTCGTCGAGCGGGGGAAGTTCGCGGCCGTCGGCGGCTTCGACGAGAGCTTCACCGTCGCCGGCCAGGACGTCGACCTCGGACTGCGGTTGACCGCGGCCGGCCGGCGCTCGCTGTGCGTGGCCCATGCCCGGGTGGTCCACGACGAGTCCGCCTCCCGTGACCCCCAGGACATCCCGGACGGCGACTTCGTGCGCTCACGCGAGCGCTACGGCGCGTTCCGCACTGAGGGGGACCCCTTCTACAGTCCGGCGCTGACGCTGGCCGCGACGGACTGCGCCCTGCGCGCCCCGGGCGAGGCGAGCGCGGCGTGAGCCGGTCCGGGCGACGTCGCACCTACGTCACGGGAATCCTGCGCCGGGGCCCGACCGAGGCGGGGTACGCGTTCTTCCGCGCTCGCCGCCGCGCGCGCAACATCGCCGACGAGGACGGCCTGCTCACCAAGCTGGACCGGCTCATCCTCGACGGCGAACTGGATCTCAGTGCCGACGAGCGCGCGGCGAACGCGCGGATCCTCGCCGCCTATGCCCAGGCCGTGGAGCTCGAGCTGCACACGCTCCAGTGGTTCATGCCCTGGTTCCACAACCCCCACGGCGGGGGCGTGCGCACCATTCTCCGGGTGGCCGCTGACCTCGCCGAAAGGCACGGCGTGGAGAGCCGCTTCCACATCTACGACCGCACCGACCACGGGGCCGGCGACATCCCGATCAAGATGGGCGCGGCCTTCCCGGCGCTTCGCGACGCCAGCGTCACGACCGCGCGGCCCGGCGACCGCGCCAGCACCCAGCTGCCCCCGTGCGGCGCCGCGGTGGCCACGACCTGGCCGAGCGCCTTCCCGCTCGCCCGCTACCGTCGAGCGCGAGCGAAGTTCTTCTTCGTCCAGGACTACGAGCCGGCCTTCTTCCCGGCCGGGGCCGCCTCTTCGGTGCTCATGGAGGCGGCGCGGCTCGGGCTCCCGGGAATCGTCAACACCCCGGGCCTGGCCGACGTCTACCGCGCCCACGGCAGCCCGGCGATCGCCTTCACGCCCGCGGTGGACGCCGACGTGTACCACCCGCCGGCGCAACCGCGGCCCGAGGCGCCGGTGCAGATCGTCTTCTACGGTCGCCCCTCGACTCCGCGCAACGCCTTCGCGCTCGGCCTGGCCGCGCTGGCCGAGGTCAAGCACCGATTCGGCGACGCTGTCCGGATCGTGGCCGCGGGAGAGGACTGGAACCCCGGGCAGTTCGGGGTCGCCGACGTGCTCGAGAACCGCGGCGCGCTGACCGACCTCGACGCCGTCGCGGACCTGTACCGCGCGAGCCACGTCGGGCTCGCACTCCAGCTCACTCCGCACCCCTCCTACCAGCCGCTCGAGTTCGCGGCCTGCGGCGTCGCCACGGTGGCCAACCGCAACCCCCACACCGAGTGGCTGCTGCGCGACGGCGAGACCGCGCTGCTCGCCGACGCGCTCCCGAGCACGATCGCCGAGGCCATCGCCCGCCTCGTGGAGGACGCGCCCCTACGCGAGCGCCTCGTCGCCACCGCCCGCGAGCAGGTGCTCGCCGTGCGCTGGGAGGACCAGGTCGAGCGGATCCACGCCGCGATGACCAAGCGCGGCGAGGCGTTCACGTCGGCGCCGGTCGGCTAGCTGCCGCCGATCCCCGGCGCCGGTCGATCGCGGCGCAGGTCGCCGGGCGCGGGCGGTCCCGACTCGCTGTGCAGCTCCGAGACGATCCGGCGCGCCTCCTCGAGCGTTTCTCCGATCGCCTCGAGCGCGCCCGGCGCGTCGTCCAGAGCGAGCCGGTACTTGGCGAGGGCCAGCCCCTGCACGAGGTTGTCGTTGATCTCCAGCGCGTGCTTGCGCCCGAGCCGGTGGCGCTCGCCCTCGGCGATCGCCTCCGCCAACTTCTGCTCCGCCTGGCGGCGCTCGGTGATGTCGCGCGTGACCTTCCCGAAGCCGCGGAGCCGGCCCTCGGTGTCGTAGATGGCGGTGATCACGACGTTGGCCAGGAACTGCGAGCCGTCCTTTCGCACGCGCCACCCCTCCTCCTCGTAGCGCCCCTCCGCCGCCGCGAGCGCGAGCTCGCGGTCGGGATGCCGGTCGTCGGCCGCCTCCCTCGTGTAGAAGCGCGAGAAGTGCTCGCCGACGATCTCGTCGGCCTCGTACCCCTTGATCCGCCGGGCGCCCTCGTTCCAGGTGAGCACGTGACCGCGCGGGTCGAGCATGAAGATGGCGTAGTCCCTGACCCCGGCGACGAACAGCCGGAACGACTCCTCGTCGTCCCGGGCCGGCGGTGCCGGATCCCGGTCGGCCGGGTCGTCGCGGGTTTCGCCGCTCACCCGATCATTTTCTCCTAATCCCTACCGTTTCTGCGCTAGAGCAGCTCGGCGATTCGCGGGGCCTCGCGGTCGAACACCCACCAGCCGAGCACGCACAGGGTCACGAAGATCGCCACGGACACGAGGGCGAGCGGGAATCCGCCCGCGGCGTCGATCCAGCTCGGGGCCGAGGGATCGATGATCCACTGGCGAGCCTGGGTCAGGATGCAGGCCAGCGGGTTGAACATGTAGAGGTGCTCGAGCTGGGGATCGCCGATGCTCTGCACGGTGTAGAGGACCGGCGAGCCGTAGAACAGCAGCTGCGAGATCACCGACCAGATCGGCTGAACGTCCCGGAAGCGCACGTAGAGGGACGACAGCAGCATCGAGACGCCGGCGGTGAACATGATCAGCGGGAGCAGCAGCACGGGCAGCAGCAGCCAGGTCGCCTGCACCGGCACGCCGTAGATCAGGATGAACGCGAACACGGCGATCAGATTCAGTCCGAGGTTCATCGACGAGGTGAGCACGATCGAGAGCGGGATGACCATGCGCGGGAAGTGCATCTTGCGCACGAGGTTCTCTCGGTTGACCACGGCCGTCACGGCGGCTCCCGTCGCCTCCTGGAAGAAGCTGATCAGCACGATGTTGGTCAGCAGGAGGACGGGGTAGTAGGGGATCTTCGCGCCGAAGTTCGCGATCTCGGCGAACACGAGATAGAGCACGCCGAAGAACAGCAGGGGGCGCATCAGCGACCACAGGTAGCCGAGGACCGAGCCGAAGTAGGTCAGACGGAACTCGGTCACGGCGATCAGCCAGGTCAGGTGGATGAAGCGCCGCCAATCGCCGCCCAGCGCCGAGGGTCCGCGGATCTCACGCGGCTCGGGAGGAGGGACCACGGCGCCGGCGTGCACGCTCATTGGGGCGCCCGCTCCAGGCCGCGCTCGAGCTCGAGGTCATGCTCGACTTCGAGCAACCCGTAATCCGCGTCGCCGACGATCGTGAAGTCGCCCAGGTGGGGTTCCGCGAACAGCGTGTCGTCGTGCCCGCCGGTGCGCTTGAGAACGGCGCCGATGAAGTAGAGCCCGGCCCGCAGTCCGGTCTCGGCCCGGACGCGCAGGTGCACGCGCTCGCCGGCCTCGAACGCCTCAGGCCGCTGGCCCATGCGCCTGGTGCTCGTGTAGAACATCCGCGTCCCGTCGCGCATCTGCAGCCAGATCCCCAGGTCCGGCGACTCCACCCGCTCGCGCACGTCGACCTCGAGGTTGAGCACGAGCGTCTCGCCGGCCGTGACGGCGTCCAGCCGCTTGCCCTCCGTGTCGGAGACCCACGCGCCGATCGGGCGCGCCACCGTGGCCCGCGAGCCGGCCGGCCCCGTCTCGATGTGCGCGAGGTTGAGGTCGAGGTAGCGCCGGGCGACGTCGCCCGGGTCGCCGATGATGTCGATCACGCCGTCGTTGAGCAGCAGTGCCCGGTGCGAGAACTGCTCGATCATCGGCATCTGATGCGTGACCAGCACGATCGTGCGGCCCTCGTCGCGCAGCCGGTAGAACACGTCGAAGCACTTCTGCTGGAAGGCGGCATCGCCGACGGCCAGGACCTCGTCGATCAGCAGCACGTCGGCGTCCACCTGGACCATGACGGAGAACGCCAGACGCACCTGCATCCCCGACGAGTAGTTCTTCAGCTTCATGTCGAGGAAGTCCTCGAGCTCGGCGAACGCCATCACCGCGTCGAAGCGGTCGCGGGCCTCCTTGGGGCTCAGGCCCATCATCACGGCGTTGAGCACGACGTTGTCCAGCGCCGTCAGGTCGGGGTTGAAGCCGACGCCGAGCTCGATGAACGGGGCGAGGCGGCCGGCCACGCGAATCCGTCCCTCGTCCGGCTTGTAGATCCCGGCCAGGCACTTCAGCAGCGTGCTCTTGCCGGAGCCGTTGCGGCCGACGATGCCGAAGAACTCTCCGGACCCGATGTCGAACGACACGCCGCGGAGCACGTCGTAGACGTCGTACTCGGTCCGGCGGAACGGATGCAGCGCCCGCTCCTTGATCGTATGGATGTGTTGCTTGGGGACGCGGAACGTCTTCTCGAGGCCCTCGACCTCGATCGCCGCGTGGCGCTGGATCATCCGGCGGAAGGGTACCCGGCGACCTGTCACCCTCCCGCTCCGATGATCCAGTTCGTCCTGGGATGGCGGGCGGCCGGTGGGCTCGAGGCCGCGCCGGCCGCGGACGCGCTCGCCGGCGTCAACGCGCGCGAGGGCTTCCTCGACGCTGCGCGCCTGCGGCGGTGGCGCTCCCCCGGCGGGCACGCCGTCGGGGCGTGGATGGCGCACGACCCGGCCCAGGTGGGCGGCGTCGAATACGCGCATACGGAGGAGGGGCGGCTCGCCCTGTTCGCCGGGCGCCCGGTGCGCTGGGACGCCGGCGGGCGCGAGGCCGACGGCGCCGGCCCGCTGGACCCGCGCACCTACCTCCCGCCCTCCGCGGCCTGGCGCGACGCGCTCGACGGGCGCTGGGCGGCCGCCCGTTACGACGACGCGGCGCACGAGCTCGAGGTGGCCGCCGACGCGCTCGGCGCGTACCCGCTGTTCACCGCCGAGGCCCACGGAGCGCGCTGGTTCGCCAACGCCCCCACCGCGCTGGCCTCCCTGACCGGGGCACGTGAGCTCGACCCGCTCGCCCTCGCCGGCCTGCTCGGCGGCGGCTGGTCGCCCAGCGGCGACCCGCTGTGGGCCGCGGTTCGCCGGCTGCCCCGCGGGGCCGTCGTGCGACTGCGCGTCGACGGCGGCGAGGACCGTACCGAGCTGCTCGGCGACGCGGCGATCGTCGCGCAGTTGGGCGCGGGCTTCGACGCCGCCGCGGCCGCCGACGGGCTGGTCGCCGGCCTGCGGGCCCTGGCCGACTGGCCCGGGCGCCCGAGCCTCGTACCGGTGACGGGCGGGCGCGACTCCCGGCTGATCCTGGCGGCCGCGCTGCGGGCCGGGTTCCCCTTCACGACCACCACCGGCGGGGCCAGCGGCACCCCCGACGTCGAGACCGGCCGCGCGCTCGCCCGGGCCGCCGGGGTCGAGCACGAGCTGCTGGGCTCAGACCCCCACGGCGACATGTACACCGAGCCGGAACGCGCGGCCGAGGTCGTCGCGCTGCTCTCGGCCGGGACGGCCTGTCTGGCCGATGCCGCCGGCTTCCCCCTCGGCCCGGCCGCCGGCCCGCTGCCGCTCTGGCACAGCGGCCAGGGCGGGGAGATCGCGCGCGGCTACTACGGGCACGTCCGGCGCATGGGCCGGCGATCGCCGCGCGGCGAGCTGGTCGAGCGGATGTACGCGGCCTTCACCGGCCGCCGCCCCGGGCGCGAAGCGCCGCTGAATCCGACGGGCGCGCGGCTGCTGCGCGAGCACCTGCACGACTGGGTGGAGCACCAGCTCGACGCCGGGGCGGCGCCGGCCGACGTCCCCGACCTCTTCTACCTGGAGCGGCGCATGGCGACGTGGGCCGGGCCGAGCCACGGCTGCGTCGAGCCGGTCAAGGACACGACCTCGGCGCTGTGGAGCCGCCGGCTGCTCGCCCACGAGCTGGGCGCGAGCACGGCGGAGCGCGGTCGCGAGCTGTTCGCCCTGCGCGTGCTCGAGCGCCTGGCTCCCGAGCTCGTCGACGTCCCGTTCGCCGACGGGCGTCCCTGGCCCGCGCGCCAGGGGCGCCTCTCGCGCCGGGCAGGCCGCGCGCGCGTCCTCGCGGGCAAGGTGGTCGACGAGCTCCACCGCCGCGCGACCGGCGCGCGCGACAGCGCCCGCCCCGATGGCCGCGACCGCTTCGCTCCGGTGCACGCGCTGGTACGCGACCGCGTGCTCTCCCAGCCCGAGCATCCGGCGTGGGCCGTGCTCGACCGGAACGGGGTCGAGCGACTGCTCGCGGCCACGCCGAGCACGCTCGACACGATGAGCCGCTACTACGTGTGGCGGCTCGCCGGCGTGTTCCTCGTGCCCGACTACGCGTCCGCGGCGATCGACCCCGACCGCCCCGGCGCGCCGTCGCACGCCGCCGTTGGACATCATTGAGCCATGCGCGAACGGCTGCCGACGATCTCCCCCGCCACCTACGCTCGCGTGAGCCTCGTGGCCCTCGCCGCCCTTGCGCTCATCGTGCTCACCGGCGCAGCCGTTCGCCTGACCGGCTCCGGCCTGGGCTGCCCGGACTGGCCGAAGTGCTACGGGCAGGCGGTCGCGCCACTCGAGACCCACGCGATCATCGAGTACGGCAACCGGTTGCTCTCGGGGCTCGTCGGCCTGGCCGCCGTCGCAGCCGGCCTGCTCGCCTTCCGGCGCCGGCCGTTCCGGCGTGACCTCGCGGTGCTCGGCGTCCTGCTCCCGGTGGGCGTCGTGTGCCAGGCCGTGCTCGGCGGCTTCACCGTGCGCAACCACCTCGCTCCGGGCTTCGTGATGGGCCACTTCGCCTTGTCGATGCTGATCCTCATCGCCGCCGTGGCGCTGGCCTGGCGCGCGCATCACGAACCGGGATCGCGGCCGCGCTCCACGGACCGGACCGCCGTCTGGTCCGTGCGCGCACTGGTGCCGCTGGGTGCGATCACGATCTTCGCCGGGACCGCCGCCACCGCGGCCGGCCCGCATGCGGGCGGGCGCCCGCACGAGCGCATCCACCGGCTCGACTTCTATGGAAACGACACGCTGAGCTGGGCCGTGCACCAGCACGGCACGATGGCCGCCATCTTCGGCGTCGCCGCCGTCTTCGTGTTCCTGCTCCTGCGCCACCGCGGGGCCGATCCGCAGGTGCGCCGCGCGCTCGGCGTGATGGTGGCGCTGCTGGCGGTGCAGGGCGCCGTGGGCGGCATCCAGTACGCCCTGAAGCTCCCCGCCGAGATCGTGTGGGTGCACGTCGCACTGGCCTGCGCGACGTGGCTCACGGTGCTGTGGGCGGCCGCGGCCGCCGGTCGGCTCGTGCCCCGCGAGGCGGCCGAGCCTGCCGGCCCTGCCGAGCCCGTGACCGGCCCCGACCGCGCGTTGGCGCGGCGTTAAGGCCCTCCGCCCGCGCAACCAGCGGGCGGCCCGTGTGTTACCACCTTGCGGCCGGGCAGGGGCCTTGTCCCAAATCCCAGGAGAACCATGCGTTTCAAGACTGGCCTCACGGCCGCGCTCGCAGTGACGATCGCAGCTCTGGCTCCCGCGGCCGCCCAGGCGGCCAAGCCCAAGTACTACCTCTCCCTCGGTGACTCGCTGTCGGTCGGTTGGCAGCCAAACTCGGCCGGTGTCGGGCGCGAGACCTCGCAGGGCTACGCCAACCAGCTGTTCGCCCTCAAACGCCGTTCCATCGCCAACCTCAGGCTCTACAAGCTCGGCTGCGCCGGTGAGGACACCGCGAGCATGCTGGGCACAGGCCCCAAGACCTTCTGCCAGTACACCGGCGACCGCCGGATCGGCTACAGCAAGCGACGCAAGGGCTCGCAGATCGCCGCCGCCGAGAAGTTCCTGCGGGGGCACCGCGGGCAGGTGGCGTTCGTGACCATCGACATCGGCGCCAACAACGTCGACAGCTGTGCCACGGGTGGGACCGTCAACGTCGCGTGCCTCAACGCCGGCGTCGCGGCCATCAAGCGCGACATCCCGAAGATCTCCAAGCGCCTGCGCGCCGCGGCGGGCCGCAACCTGGTCATCGTCGGCATGACGCTCTACGACCCGTTCCTCGAGCTGTACTTCGACCCCAACACACGAGGGCTCGCCGTCGCCTCCCCGGGCCTGGCCAAGCAGGTCAACCAGAGCATCACCGACGGGCACAAGCGCAACGGCGTGACCCGGGTGGCGGACGTCTCGAAGGCGTTCAGCACCGACGTGACGACCCAGGTCCTCTACTCGGGACCGCTCACCAACAACCAGCCCCAGCAGGTGCCGCAGAACGTCGAGCGCATCTGCCGGTACACCTGGATGTGCGTGCTCAAGCCGGTCGGACCGAACATCCACGCGAACGCGACCGGTTACGGCGTGATCGCGAACACGTTCCGGCCGCTGGTATGAGCTGACGCGTCGGGCGGCGTGCCGCGTTCAGTTCACGCGTAGTGGACTTCGTCCGCGGCCGCCTGCTCGTCGTCCACCGGTCGCTCGCAGGTCGGGCAGTACCAGCGCGCCTCCAGCGGCGTCCCGCAGGCATCGTGCCGCGGGGGGTCGGCGTCGCGGTGGCGCGCGCCCCAGTCCGCGAGCAGGCGCAGCGCTCCGGCGAGGTCGGCGCCGGAGCTGGTCAGCTCGTACACGTAGCGCGGCGGCCGCTTGGAGTAGGGCTGGGCGACGACGAGGCCCTGCTCCTCGAGGTGGCGCAGACGCGCGCTGAGCACGTTGGGTGCGATTCCCGGCAGCGCGCGCTGCAGGTCGCCGAAGCGTCGCGCGCCGTCGAGCAGGGCGGCCACCACGAGCAGGGTCCAGCGGTCGCCGACGCTCGCGAGCGCCTCCTCCAGCGGCCCGGGTGCCGCCACGCCGGTGTCCGCGTTTGGCTCGGCCATGAGCCCGATGGTAGCCGTGCGCCATGATGTAAGGTAGTCACTTGCAATCAGCTAGTAACTACTTAGGAGTGAGCATGCCCCCGATTCAAGAGTTCTCCCAGGCCATCGGCGCGGCCGCCGACACGGTGGGCCCGTCCGTGGTCGGCCTCGGCCGCGGCTGGGGCCTCGGCAGCGGCGTCGTCGTCGGCGACGGGCGCGTGCTGACCAACGCCCACAACGTGCGGCGCGACGAGCCCACCGTCGTGTTCGCCGACGAGCGGCGCGAGGCTGCGAGCATCCTCGCCGCCGACCGCGACCTCGACCTCGCCGTGCTGGAGGTGGACACCGGCGACGTGCCCGCGGTCGCGTGGTCCGACGCGGGCGAACCGGTGATCGGCACCGCCGTGCTCGCCCTGGCCAACCCCGGCGGGCGCGGCCTGCGCGTGACGCTCGGCTTCGTCTCGGCCGCCGCGCGCAGCTTCCGCGGCGCACGCGGCCGGCGGGTCGCCGGGGCGATCGAGCACACCGCCGCGCTGCCTCGCGGTTCGGCGGGCGGCCCGCTCGTCGACCTCGACGGCGCCCTGCTCGGGGTGAACACCGTCCGCCTGCGCGGTGGACTGATCCTCGCGCTTCCGGCCGCTGCCCTGCGCGATCGCATCGACGCGCTGACCCGGGGCGAGACCCCCTCGTCGCGGCAACTGGGCGTCGCGGTCGCGCCGCCGCGTGTGGCCCGGCGCCTGCGCGGCGCCGTCGGCCTCCCCGAGCGCGAGGGCGTGCTCGTGCGCGCTGTCGAGGACGGCAGCCCCGCCGACCGCGCCGGCCTCGAGCGCGGCGACCTCATCGTGGCGGCCGCCGGCCGCCCGGTGGAGGGCGTCGACACGCTCTACGGCGCGCTGGACGGCGCCGGTGCCACACTCGCCCTCGGCGTCGTGCGCGGCACCGAGGAGAGCGAGCTGACCGTCGCCTTCGATCGCGACACCGCGGAGGTCTGATCATGGCCGCCACGACCGAGCTCCCGTTCGAAGCACCCAAGCCGGCCGACGCCGAGGCCGAGGGTGCGGCGCTCGATGCGTACTCGCACACCGTGGTCGGGGTGGCGGAGGCGCTGTCCCCGTCGGTCGCCAACCTGCGCGTCACTCGCCGCGGGCGCGGTGGCGGGCAGGTACCGGCGGGCGCCGGAAGCGGCGTCGTGCTCACGCCCGACGGCTTCCTGCTCACCTCGGCGCATGTCGTGAGCGGGCGCTCGCCCCGAAGGGGCCACGCCACGTTCGTCGACGGGCGCGAATTCAGCTTCGACATCGTCGGGACCGATCCGCTGTCGGACCTGGCGCTGCTGCGCGCGGACGCGTCGGACCTCGTCCCGGCGACGCTCGGCGACGCCGAGTCGCTGCGGCCCGGCCAGCTCGTGGTGGCGATCGGTAACCCGAACGGGTTCGCCGGCTCGGTCACCGCCGGGGTCGTGTCGGGGCTCGGACGCTCGCTGCCCGCACGCGCGGGCCGCGCGGTGCGCGTGATCGACAACGTGATCCAGACCGACGCCGCGCTCAACCCCGGCAACTCGGGCGGCGCCCTCGCCGACAGCGCCGGGCGCGTCGTCGGCGTGAACACCGCCGTGGCCGGCATCGGGCTCGGCCTCGCCGTCCCGATCAACGACGCCACGCGGCACGTCATCGGCCAGCTCATGTCGACCGGCCGGGTGCGCCGCGCGTACCTCGGTATCGCCGGCGGGCCGCGGCCGCTGCCGCCGGGCGCCCGGCGACGCTTCGGCGCGCGCACGGGCGTCGAGGTCGTCGAGGTCGTGGATGACAGCCCGGCTCAGCGGGCGGGCCTGCGGGCCGAGGACCTGATCGTCGAGGTGGACGGCAGCGCCGTCACCGGCGTGGCCGATCTTCAGCGCCTGATGGTGGCCGACCGCATCGGCGCCGCCGTCGCGGTCACCCTGCTGCGCGGCGGGCGCACGGTGACACTCGAGCTGGTTCCGGCGGAGCTCCCGACGGCCTGACGCGCGAAAGCGCCCCGGCGGTCGGCGCTGCTCAGGACGCGGTGGGTGCGAGCACCGCGACGACGAGCACGGCCACGACCAGCAGCGAGAAGCCCAGCGCGGCGAGGTCCAGCGCGCGGGCGCGGTCCCGCCCGCGTCCCCACGCCCGCTGACGCCGGTGCAGCGTGCTCGTGTAGATGTGAACCGGGGGAGTCCTGACGGCCATCGATGAGGGAAGGCGCCCGTCCTTCGTGACGAAACGCATCCAAGACCGACCGTAGCGGGAGGTCAAGACGTCTCCCCCGAACATCGCCCATTCT
>JAWVFS010000120.1:0-14046 GCA_033855795.1 Solirubrobacteraceae bacterium
TTGGACGACGACGCCCATTGATGCGGGCCGCCATGGTTGGCGGCGCCGGCTATGCGGCGGGCAAGCGCAGGGAACGCACCCAGCAGCACGAGTACGACCAGGACGCCGCGATCGCCCAGCAGGCTCCGCCGCCGGCGGCGCCGGCCGCACCGCCGGCCGCAGCCCCGCCACCGGCTGCCATGTCGGAGGCCGACCGGATTCAGGCGCTCAAGAACCTCAAGGACCTTCTCGACACCGGGGTCCTGACCCAGGCGGAGTTCGACGCCCAGAAGCAGAAGCTCCTAAACAGCTGAGGAGGAACGCATGGAATTCGGACCCGTACAGATGCTGGTGGTGGGCTTCGAGCACGGCAAGTTCGAGGGCGAGATCCTCGCTGAGCTCAAGCGGCTGCGCGAGCAGGACATCATCCGCCTGGTCGACCTGCTGTTCGTGAACAAGGACGACGACGGTGAGATCGCCACCGTCGAGCTGACCGACCTTTCCCCGGAGGAGTCGATGGAGTTCGGGGCGCTGGCCGGCGCCCTGATCGGCGTGGGGGCCGGCGGCGAGGCGGGCGCCGAGGCGGGCGCCGTGGCCGGCGCGGTCGCGATGGAGGACGGCCAAGCGTTCAGCGAGCAGGATGTGTGGTTCGTGGCTGATGCGATCCCGCCCGGCACGTCGGCCGGGATCGCGCTGATCGAGCACCGCTGGGCGATCCCGCTGCGCGAGGCGATCGAACGGGCCGGCGGCCAGCCGCTTGCGGACGAGTGGGTCCACCCCGAGGACCTCATCGCCGCCGGCGCGGAGGCCGCCGCGCAAAGCTGATGGCCGTGCGGTCGCCCGCTGCTCCTAGCGGGCCCCACCCATCGACGGTCGAGCGCGAGGCGCGGGGGCGGGCGGCGCGCGCGGAAGTCAAACGCCGGACCCAGGGGACTTTCGAGCCGGCGCCCGATCGCCCCGATCCGGTCGACGTACTCGAGCGGCAGGCGGCCTCGCGCGTCAGCGAGCTGGTGCCCATCCGGTACGGGCGCATGTTGGTATCCCCGTTCACGTTCTACCGCGGCGCCGCCGCCGTCATGGCGGCCGATCTGGCGGCCTCACCGAACTCCGGCTTGCGCGTGCAGCTGTGCGGCGACGCCCACCTGTCCAACTTCGGGGGCTTTGCCTCTCCCGATCGCGACCTCGTCTTCGACATCAACGACTTCGACGAGACGCTGCCGGGGCCGTGGGAGTGGGACGTCAAACGGCTTGCGGCGAGCCTGGCGGTCGGCGGGCGCGACCGGGGGTTCAACGACGCCGAGCGCCGTGAGGTGGTGCTCAGGACGGTGGCCGAGTACCGCACGGCGATGCGGCAGTTCGCGGAGATGAGCAACCTCGAGGTCTGGTACTCGCGGCTCGACGCGGCGACGATCCGGTCCCGCTGGGTGGCAGACAAGCGCGACGCCAAGCGCCTGAAGAGGATCGCCCAGAAGGCCACCGCAAAGGACAGCATGCGCGCCCTGTCCAAGCTGACCCACCGGGTCGACGGCGAGCTCCGGATCGTCAACGACCCACCGCTGATCGTCCCGTTCGACGAGCTCGTGCCGGCGGCCGAAGCCGAACGGATGGACAAGGAGCTGCGGACCCTGTTCCGCGCGTACGGCAAGACGCTCCAGGGCGGCGCGCGCGAGCTGTTCGAGAGCTATCGCTACGTGGACGTCGCACGCAAGGTCGTCGGGGTCGGCAGCGTCGGCACGCGGGCGCGGATCGTGCTGCTGCTCGGGCGCGACGACGGGGATCCCCTGTTCCTTCAGGCCAAGGAGGCCGAGGCGTCCGTGCTGGAGCCCTACGCCGGCAAGAGCCGCTACGCGAATCACGGGCAGCGCGTCGTGGAAGGCCAGTGGCTGATGCAGGCGGCCAGCGACATCTTCCTCGGGTGGGTTCGCGCCACCGGAATCGACGGCAAGCAGCGCGATCTGTACGTGCGTCAGCTGTGGGACTGGAAGGCGTCTGTGGACGTCGACGTCATGGCTCCCGGCGAGCTGGCGGGCTACGGGGAAATGTGCGGGTGGACGTTGGCTCGGGCGCATGCGCGGTCGGGGGACCGGGTCGCAATCGCCGCCTACCTCGGATCCGGCGACGTGTTCGACAACGCGATGGCCGGCTTCGCCGAGGCCTACGCCGACCAGAACGAGCGCGACTACGCGGCGCTCGCGAGCGCGGTGAAGTCCGGCAGGATCACGGTCGAAACCGGCGTCTGATCCGCGCTTATCAGGTCAAGCGCTCGCCCCCCGCCAGATCACCCCGATCGGATGATGCGCGGTGCAGCCGTTTCGCGGACGCTGTTCACAGCCAGTGAGCGCCCGTTGTTGGCGCCGGTTCAAGACAAGGAGGACGGAATGAGAGGTGTCGGTCGTGCCGTGTTCGCCGCGACCCTGCTGCTGATCGCGGGGACGCTGAACATCATCTACGGCTTCGCCGCTGTCGGCGATGCCCACTTCTTCACCGATAGCGGTTCGCACTACGTGTTCTCGAGCCTGCACGGCTGGGGCTGGATCACGGTCATCCTGGGCGTCATCCAGCTCGTCGCCGGGTTCTCGCTCCTTTCCGGCGGCACGTTCGGCCGCCTGATCGGGATCTTCGCCGCCAGCCTCGGCGCCATCGGCGCCCTGCTGTCCATCGGTGGCGCGTACCCGTTCTGGTCGCTGGGGATCTTCGCGCTCTGTGTCATCGTGATCCACGGCCTCATCGTGTACGGCGAGCCCATGCCGGGGGAGCCCGGAGGCCCCTGAGCCTGACTGGACCGGCGGGGGCCTGGCCGAGCCCCAGTCCCCCGCGGCGCTGTCGACTGAGCCCTAGCCCGGGCCGTCGCCAGGCACTCCGCGAGTCTGAGGGGCGCTGTGCCGAAAGCTGGAGTTCATCCGGATCGGATGATGACCCGTGACCTCCCGGAGTTGAGACTGTCGCACCGCAAGGCCAACCAGCCACAGACAAGGAGCCCTGCATGGGGAAGGCGTTCAAGGGGAAGATCGCGGTCGATGTTCGGGACTCGGTGCAGGACTGGACGCCGTTTCTGCCGCCAGAGGCTCCGGTCGGGGCCCCGAACGTTTTGGTTCTCGCGTGGGACGACGTGGGGTACGGGACGATGGATGTCTTCGGCGGCCCGGTGGAGGCGCCGAACATGCGTCGCATCGCGGAGATGGGGGTGCGCTACTCGAACTTCCACACGACCGCGTTGTGCTCGCCGACGCGCGCTTCGCTGCTGACGGGTCGCAACGCCACGTCGAACGGGATGGCGACGATCGCGGAGTTCGGCTCGGGGTTCCCCGGCATCTCGACTCGCATCCCCTTTGAGAACGGGTTGCTCTCCGAGGTGCTCGCCGAGCGGGGCTACAACACCTATTGCGTGGGGAAGTGGCACCTCACGCCCGGTGACGAGACCACTTTGGCGTCGTTCAAGGGTCGGTGGCCACTGGGCCGAGGCTTCGAGCGCTTCTACGGGTTCCTCGGCGGTGAGACGAACAGTTGGTATCCCGACCTCGTGTACGACAACCACCAGATCGACCCGCCGGGCAAACCCGATGAGGGCTACCACGTCTCCAAGGACCTCGCCGCCAGAGCCATCGAGTTCATCCGCGACGCCAAGGCCATCGATCCCGACAAGCCGTTCTTCACGTACCTCGCTCCCGGCGCCGGCCATGCGCCACACCATGTCTTCAAGGAGTGGGCCGACAAGTACAAGGGAAAGTTCGACCAGGGCTATGAGGCGATCCGCCCCGAGATCCTGCGGCGACAGAAGGAGCTCGGGCTGCTGCCCGACGACACCGAGCTCTCGCCGATCAACCCCCACGGTGAGCCGGATGCCACCGGGCCCGACGGCCAGCCCTGGCCGCTGTTGGACACCGTCCGGCCGTGGGACTCGCTGAGCGCGGACGAGCAGCGTCTGTTCTCTCGCATGGCCGAGGTGTACGCCGGCTTCATCTCCTACACCGACGACCAACTCGGCCGAGTGTTCGACTACCTCGAAGAATCAGGCCAGCTCGACAACACGCTGATCGTCGTCGTCTCCGACAACGGTGGCAGCGGTGAGGGCGGTCCCAACGGCACGTTCAACGAATGGCGCTTCTTCAACGGCATCCCCGACTCCACGGCGCTGACGCTGCCCCACATCGACGAGCTCGGGAGCCCCACCTCCTACAACCACTACAACACCGGTTGGGCGTGGGCGTTTGACACACCGTTCCCCTACTGGAAGCGGTGGGCCGGCTATGAGGGTGGCATCGCCGACATGTGCTTCATCGCCTGGCCAGCCAAGATCAGGCCCCAGAAAGACCCCCGGCACCAGTACATCCACGCCGTTGATGTCGTACCGACCATTTACGAGCTGCTCGACATTGAGCCGCCCGAGACGATCAAGGGTTACCCGCAGAGCCCGATCGAAGGCCAGAGCTTCGCGCCCTCGCTGAGCGACGCCGAAGCCCCGGGGAAGGACACGCAGTTCTACGTGATGCTGGGCCAGCGCTCGATCTACAACGAAGGGTGGGTCGCCTGCACGGTCCACCCGCCTCTGAGCGGGTGGGGAAAGTTCGACCAGGATGTCTGGGAGCTCTACAACCTTGCTGAGGACCGGGCCCAGGTGAAGAACGTCGCGGACCAGGATCCGGCGCGGCTCGAAGAGCTCAAGAAACTCTGGGATCACTACGCCGGGATCTATAACGGCCTGCCGCTCGATGACCGCAGCGCCATCGAACAGGTCCGGGCGGAGCGCCCGCACGCCGCCAAGGACCGCTCGCGTTACGTCTACTACCCCGACACCGCGGATATCCCCGAGGAGGGGGGTGTTCGGATCACCGGCCGCTCCTACACGCTCGCCGCCGGTGTCGCGATCGACTCGGCAGACGCCGCAGGCGTCCTCTACGCCCACGGAGGCGTGGCGGGTGGCCACAGCCTGTACATCAAGGACGGCCGCCTCCGCTACGCCTTCAACTGGGTCGGAACCCGTCTTCAAGACGTGGTCGCCGACCGCGACATCACCCTGGGCGAGCACATCTACGCCGCCGAGTTCTCCGTGAAAGGCCAGAACGACGACCCCGCCATGCCCGGGTTCGCCGGAACCCTCAACCTCTACATGGATGACCAGCAGGTCGGCAGCGGCGAGATCGTCACCCAGCCCGGCGCCTTCTGCCTCGTCGGCGATGGCATTTGCGTGGGGCGCGACAGCGCATCACCGGTAACCCCGGACTACGAGCCCCCGTTCCGCTTCAGCGGCGGCACCATCGACAAGGTCATCGTTGACGTGTCCGGTGACGCCTACGTCGACCACGAGGCACAGGTACGAGCCTGGTTCATGCGCGACTAGGCCACGGCACCGATAGGTTCAACGATCCGGCCGCCCGGTCAGCTCATCACGTCTTCGACGTCATAGCCCACGGCGAGCGCGAGCCTGGGAGCCCCGCATACGATTCCGGCAACGCCCAGCTCGGGCCCGGCGGCGACGAGCACGCCGACGATCTCGTCGTCGGTTGCGCCGGCCCGGTAGGCCGTCTCGGCCATCCATTTCAGGGAGGTCGTACCCGCGTCCATCGCCAGGAGCGCGGCCAGGGACACGAGCGCGCGGATCTTGGCGTCGAGCGCCGGCACGCCCCCGGCCTCCGGGGTTCCGGCCAGCACCGACTGCACCGCGCTCTCGTCATTGAGCGCGAGGCGCCTCAGAAGCTCCTCTGCTTTCTCCACGTCGAGACGAAGCTAGATCCGGACCGACCTCGGCGCATCGTCCGATCCGGGTGATTTCGATGGGCCTCGACGATGGGAGGAGGCTCAGCCGGCGGCCTCGTCGAGCAGACCCAGCGCACGACCGCGCTCGACCGCCTCCGAGCGGGACGATGCGTCGAGCTTGCGATAGGCGGCATGCGCCTGCGTCTTGACCGTGTTCGTCGACACGAAGAGCTCCTCTCCGATCTCGCGAAACGACAAGTGAGTGGGTAGGAGCAGCAGGACACGCAGCTCGGCGGTGGTCAACGACGACGGAGCGATGACCGATGCCTCCAGGACCGCCTCGGCCTGTGCCGTCACCTCGTCGAGGAGCTCCCGCAGCACCACGGCATCCGAGATGTGGCGCATGAACCGCCTCGCCTCGGTCAACAACTTGCGCGCGCCAGGCACGTCGCTGAGGCGCAGCGCCACCTGGGCCAGCAAGCTTCGGACCTCGACCTGATACCACGGGATGTAGTCGTCGCCCAGCATCGCCAGGAGCCCCAGCGCCTGGCTCATCTCACTAGCGGCCTCCTCGACCTGGCCACGCTGCGCGTGATGGTCCGCGGCCGCGGCGAACACCAGGGCCATGGTGGGATAGTCGGAGAGCCCGGAGTGCACGGCCTGCGATTTCGCATGGACCGCCTGGGAGCCGTTGTCGCGGCCATCGGCGTCATACCTGTCCAGCACGGCCAGCTGCGCCAAGCACAGGGCGTGCATTTGCGGCACGTTTCCCAAGGCGGCGCGACTCGCCCCCTCCTCGAGACGTCGGCGGGCGCCGTCGCGCTCTCCGACGAGGTGCTGGGCCACGCCGTCGAAAAAACACGACAGGGTGCGCCAAGGGCTGTCGTCGCTCTCCAGATCGTAGGCGCGGGCGGCGTCCTCGCGCATCTGCGCCATGCCCTCGCGGGCGAGGGCGGCTCGCAAAATCGCCAGGGCAGAGCGCAGCGAGGCGGGGCTGTCGTCCGGATCGGCGCGCTCGATGGCGCGAGTGGCGACGGCGGCCCAGCGTGCGATGAGGTCGCCTTCACCGGTATTCAGGCGGCAAAAAGCCGCGGTGAGGGCAAGCGGGGCGTACCCCGCGAGCTCCTCGTACGGTACGCGCTCGAGCCAGCGCTGGATCGTCGCGAGACGACCCCGTGCGTTGTACAGGGGGAAGCTCGCCCACATGAGGTCGCCGGCGCGGTGCATGTCCTGTGCGGCAAGGGCATGATCGATCGCGCGGTCGGGGTCGTCGTGATCGGCGTACCAGGCGCTCGCGCGCCGATGCAGCTCGGCTTCAAGCTCAGGCTCCCGGCGACGGAGCTCGTCTCGAAGCGTGTCGAGCAGCAGCGTGTGGTAGCGATACCACTCGTCGGTCCGGTCGAGTGGGATGAGGAGGAGGTTCGCCCGCGACATCGCCCGCAGTTCGCCGCTCGAACCCGACCGCTCGAGCACGGCGTCGCACAACGGCCCTGAAAGCCGGTCGAGCACCGAGGTCCGCATCAGGAACCCCATCCGGGCCGGCGACAGCTGAGAGAGCAGCTCGTCGCGCACATAGTCCGTCACGATGCGATCGTCGCCGGCGAAGTTGGCCACGGCGCGACCCACGTCCGCCTGATCGCGCAGCGCGAGCGAGGCGAGGTATAGGCCGGCGGGCCACCCCTCGGTCCGGTTCACGAGGGTGTGCACCTCCGCGGCGTCGAGCGCCAGCCCGGCCTCGGCGAACAGCTGGGCGCCTTCCGACTCCGCCATTGCCAACTCCGGCGCCCGCAACTCCAGCAGCTTGCCCTGCGCACGCAGGCGTCCAAGATGCAGCGGTGGATCGCCGCGCGAGCCCAGCGCCATCTGGGACCCGGGACGCAGGTGCTCTGCGACCGCGCTGAGCACATCCAGAGAGTCGCTGTCGTGAAGCAGGTGGACGTCGTCGAGAACGAGGACGAAGTCGTGGACTCGAACGCTCAGGTAATGCCCGAGGCGGGCCAGCGCGGCCGATGAGAACCCTGGATGCGGGGTCGACAACGCGCCGAAGACATCGGGTCCGATCGGCTCGAGGTCGTGCAGGGCGCCGGCGATGGATCCGAGGAGGCGCCCGGGGTCGTTGTCCGCTTCTTCGATCGCGATCCAGGCGAACGGGCGCTCGTCGCGCTCGGCCCACTCCGCCAGGACGCTCGTCTTGCCGTAGCCGGCGGGAGCGACCACCAGCACGACCGGTATCTGGGGATTTCCCGTCAAGCGCCGGAGTACGGACTCTCGCGAAACCGATCCTGCGCGGACCGGCGGCGGCTCATGGCCCCGTGGAGGGACGTACTGGTAAGGGTCGGGCGAGACGCGCCCGAGCGTCGGCGTCTTCTCGCCCCTGACCGGCGGCGTGCCCCGGGGTCGGGTGCGCGAAGCGCTCACGCGAGCCCGTCCGGTGGCCCATCCGAGATGTTCGTCCCTGGCACGGCGTATCTCTCTTCGAGCCCGCGCCAATCCTCCTGCCAGGCGCCCCTGCCGAAGGCTCCTTTGACGAAACGGCCTATCACGCCCCAACCGACGGATCGATTCGGGATACGACACGACGTTAGCAGGCACGCATGTTCGGGATGTCAAGCATTTGGTGTCGGTCGACGGCGTGCAAGATCACCCGTTTGAGGCGATGCGCGCGGGCGGGACGACTGCGACGCTCGGCCCGTGATCGGCCACGCACTGGCTCTCGCGCCCAGATCCGTGGCGCGGCTCGGATGGGACCGCTGGATCGCCGCTGGCTTCGCGATCGGCTCCGCCTGCTTCTTCATCGGCCCCTTCCCGGGTTTCGTCCAGCTCGTCGGGCAAGGCGCCGACGGCGTCGTGTTCTTCTTCGGGGTTTCGGCGGTGGCGTCCTTCGTGGTCCCGTCGACGGGGTCCGTCCTCGCCCTCGCGACCGCGAACTGGTGTACCGCGCTCGGTGCCCTCTGCTTCCTCGTCGGCGCGGTGCTTCTGGCACGGCACCAGCCCGATACACGACACACCACGTCTCGTCCACCGCTCTCCCAGGAGGTCTGACCATGCCGAGCCCTGACGACGTCAAGCGCGTGCCGAAGCCGGAGGGCTCGGTCACCGCGCGAGAGCTGGATGCCATGGCGCGCGAATACGGCAACCGGTTTCTGCTCGAGCCCGCGCCCGACCACAAGCTGCCCAAGAAGGGCATGCTCGCCGTCGACGCCATGCGGCTGATCGGCGAGGAGCTGGTGCTCGACGGGATTCCCATGCGCAACCTGGCGACGTTCGTGACGACATGGATGGAGCCGGAGGCGCAGCGGGTGATCGCGGAGAACCTGCACCGCAACTTCATCGATCACGCCGAGTACCCGCAGACCGCGGAGATCGAGCAGCGCTGCATCCGGATGCTTGCGGATCTCTTCCACGCTCCGGGTGAGACGACCGGCGCGCGGACCCAGGGGTCCTCGGAGGCGATCATGCTCGGCGCGCTGTCGCTGAAGTGGAAGTGGCGTGCCCGTCGCGAGGCGGCGGGGAAGGGCACCGAGCGACCAAACCTGGTCTTCGGCGGCGACGTGCATGTCGTGTGGGAGAAATTCTGCCGCTACTTCGACGTCGAGCCGCGGATCATTCCGCTGCAGCGCGACAAGTACACGATCGGTCCCGAGGACGTGGAGCCTCACGTCGACGAGAACACGATCGGCGTCGCCGCGGTGCTCGGCACGACGTTCACCGGGCACTCGGACGACATCGTCGGGATCAACGCCCTGCTCGTCGACCTGCTGGAGAAGCGGGGCCTCGACGTTCCCCTGCACGTCGATGCGGCCAGCGGCGGGTTCGTGTGGCCGTTCCTCTACCCGCATTCCGAGTGGGACTTCCGCCTCGAGCGGGTCCGGTCGATCAACGTCTCGGGCCACAAGTTCGGACTGGTCTACCCGGGGATCGGCTGGCTGGTGTTCCGGGAGACCAGCGACCTGCCGGATGACCTCGTCTTCTATGAGAACTACCTCGGCAAGCGCGACGCCACGTTCACGTTGAACTTCTCGACGGGCGCGGCGATGGTGCTGGCCCAGTACTACAACTTCGTTCGCTTCGGGCACGACGGATACCGCTACATCATGGAGACGATGCAGCAGAACACCCGGGGCCTCGCGAAGCGGATCGCCGACATCGGGGAGTTCGAGTTGATCGGCCGGGAGGATGAGGAGCAGCTGCCGCTCGTCGCCTTCAAGCTCGCCGGCGAGCACAACTACGACGAGTTCGACGTCGCGTCGCAGCTGGCCGCGGAGCGGGGCTGGATGGTGCCCGCGTACACGCTGCCGCCCGACGCGGATCACGTCAAGATCATGCGCGCGCTGGTCAAGCTGACGCTCAGCCACACGCTTGCGAGCACGCTCGCGGATGACATCGCTCAGGCGTGCGGCGTACTGAAGGAGAAGGGCGGACTGCACGAGCACGACCGCAAGCGCGCCAAGGTGGGCACCGGCTACTGATTCGACGATTCACCCGGATCGGGTGATGCGCGCCGTCGAGCCTCCGGAGAGACTGGGCTCGCTTTGGCACCCAAAGGGCAAGCGAACACGGCGAAGCGCCACTGGTACGTGACCGCGATGGTCATCGTGGCCACGGTGCTGGCGTTCGTGGCGATCTTCTCGCTGTGGGTCAATCGCCAGGCGCTGAACACGGACAACTGGACAACCACCAGCGGCAGGCTGCTCGAGAACAAGGCGATCCGGACCCAGGTGGCGACGTTCGTGGTCAACGAGCTCTACGCGAACGTCGACGTCAAGGCTCAGTTGCAGAGCAGGTTGCCGGCGCAGCTCCAACCGCTGGCCGGCCCGGCGGCGGGGGCCCTGCACAACGTGGCCCAGACGGCCGCCGAGCGGGCGCTCGCCACGGGGCAGGTGCAGGACGTCTGGAAGAAGGCCAACCGCGCGGCGCACAAGACGCTGCTGAAGGTCATCAACGGCGGCAGCAAGAACATCTCGACCACCGGCGGCAAGGTCACGCTCAACCTGCGATCGATCACCGAGCAGGTCGCCGCCCAGGTGGGCATCGACCCCGCCGTGGCGAACAAGATCCCGGCGAGCGCCGCCTCGATCGAGATCCTGCGCTCCAAGCAGATCGATACGGCCCAGAAGATCGCCAAGGCGATCCGGAGCCTGGCGATCATCCTCTTGGTGCTGGTGTTCGGTCTGTACGCGCTCGCCGTTTACCTCGCGCATGGACGGCGACGGGAGACGCTGCGGTCGGTGGGCATCGGCTTCATCGCCGCCGGCGCGGTGGCGCTCATCGTGCGTGGCCTGGCGGGCACAGGCGTCGTCAACGCCCTGGCCAAGAACGAGGAGGTGCGGCCCGCCGCACAGGCGGTGTGGAGCATCGGCACATCGCTGCTCGTCCAGGCAGCGGCCTCGGCCGTCACCTTCGGCGTCCTGCTCGTGATCGCCGCCGTCTTCGCCGGTCCGACCCGCCACGCCGTCAAGCTCCGGCGCTGGGCGGCGCCCTACCTCCGCGACCGCCCTGGTGTGACCTACACCGCGGCCGGGGCGATCTATGTCGCCCTCATCGCCTGGGCCCCGATCGCCGCCTTCCGCAAACCCCTCGGCATCCTGGTGTTCGCGCTGCTGATGGCGCTCGGCACCGAGGTGCTGCGGCGCCAGACCGCCCGAGAATTCCCCGATTCCGCCACGCGTTAGCGGGCCGGCGACTCTGCATTAGTTGAATCGTGGAACACGGTGCAGCGAAGGCGGGCGCGGCCGGAATCGTGCTTCTGACGCTGTGCGCGGGCCAGTTCCTGATGATGCTCGACAGTTCGGTGATGAACGTGTCGATGGCGACGGTCGCCAAGGACCTCGACACGACCATAACCGGGATCCAGACGGCGATCACGCTGTACACGCTGGTGATGGCGGCGTTCATGATCACCGGCGGGAAGATCGGTCAGATCCTCGGCCGCAAACGTGCGTTTGCGATCGGATGCATCATCTACGGCTGCGGGTCGCTCGTCACCGCAATCTCACCGAACCTCGGCGTCCTGCTGATCGGGTGGTCGGGCCTGGAGGGTCTCGGGGCGGCGCTGATCCTGCCTGCGATCGTCGCGCTCGTAGCGTCGAACTTCGGACGCGGGGAGCGACCGCGTGCGTATGGACTGGTCGCCTCCGCCGCGGCGATCGCGGTTGCGGTCGGGCCGATCATCGGCGGGCTGTGCACGACCTACCTCTCGTGGCGTTACGTGTTCGCCGGCGAGGTGGTGGTCGTGCTCGGGATCCTCCTCCTCGCCCGGCGAATGGAGGAGGGGACGCGTGAGGCGGGGGTGCGGCTCGATCTGGTGGGGACCGCGCTGTCGGCGCTCGGCCTCGGGCTGATCGTGTTCGGGGTCCTGCGCGCGGGGACATGGGGGTTCGTGCAGCCCAAGCCGGACGCGCCGGAATGGATCGGTCTGTCGCCGTGCATCTGGCTGATGCTCGGCGGCGGTGTCGTGCTGTCGCTCTTCGTCGGATGGGAGAACCGACGGCTCGCGCGGGGCTCCGACCCGCTTGTCGACCCCAAGATCCTGCGTATACCGCTGCTTCGCGGCGGCCTGACCTCGTTCTTCTTCCAGTACTTCCTGCAGGGCGGGCTCTTCTTCGCCGTGCCGCTGTTTCTCTCCGTGGCGTTGGGCCTCTCTGCGATCGACACGGGCGTCCGGCTCCTGCCGCTCTCGATCACGCTGATCCTGGCGGCCGCGGGCATCCCAAAGCTCTTCCCCGACGCGTCGCCGCGCCGCGTGGTCCGGCTGGGCTTCCTCGCGCTCTTCGCGAGCCTGGTGGTCATGGTGGCCGCGCTCGACCAGGGCGCGGGACCCGAGATAACGACCTGGCCCATGCTGCTCGCGGGCCTCGGGATCGGAGCGTTGGCCTCACAACTCGGGAGCGTCACCGTGTCCTCCGTCCCCGACGAGCAGAGCGGCGAGGTCGGCGGGCTCCAGAACACGATCACGAACCTCGGGATCTCCATCGGCACTGCGCTGACGGGTGCGATCGTCATCGCGACCCTGACCACCTCGTTCCTGACCGGCATTGAGCAGAACTCCGCGGTGCCCGCTTCCGTCAAGAAACAGGCCAATACCCAATTGGCCGGCGGTGCGCCCTTCATCTCCGACGAGGACCTGAAAACGGCGCTCGACGACGCCCACGTGCCCCCGGAGGCAGCGGACGCCATCGCCGATGAGAACGAGACCGCGCGGATCCAAGGCCTGCGCACCGCGCTGTCGGTGCTGGCCATCTTCGCGTTGATCGCCCTGTTCTTCAGTCGGCGGATACCGACCGAACAGCCGGCTTCGTCAGCGGAGGCTTCGGCGACCGCAACATGATCGTTCGTTCAGGCGGCCGGCGATCGTCGCGAGCCGACGTTTCCGACGATCGTCGCGACGACGGTGACGAGATAGATCTGTCCGATCAGCGCTTCGATAACCGCCACGGTATGGCCGAGGTTGGTGCGGGCGGTGAGGTCGCCGTAGCCGACGGTCGTGAGCGTGGTGAAGCTGAAGTACAGGCACCGGGATGGGGTGGTGGCGAGGCCCTGGTCGAAGAACGGGCTGCCGCCAAGGTTGTTGATGGCGCCGTAGATGAAGGCGAAGAACATTCCGGCCAGCAGGTAGAGGCAGAGGGCGCCGAAGACGACGTCAACCGTGACCGCGTGTTGCCTGCGCAGGGTTCGCAGCACGCCGACGACGATGGCGGGCGGGGCGAGCGCGACGAGCAATCCGCTTGCCGATCGGGTGATGCCGGTGACGGTCTGGCTATCACCGGCGATGACCGCGGCGTCGACGGCGATGACGGCGGCGGCGACGAAGATGGCCACTCGTCGCAGGCGTCGGGGCGGCATGTCGGCGGCCCAGAACGCGAGCAGCAACGTGACGCCGAGCAGCGTGGTGACGACCGCCTCGGCGGCGGCGCCCTCGGCGGCGATGCCCTGGACGGTGAAGGACGCGGTGATGGCGAGCAGGAGCAGGCCGTAGCGCATTCGCCGGCGTGCCCCCGCAGCGGCGTCCGCTGCGGAGGAAGACGGGCCGGCGGGCAGCGCCGAACCAGGGGCGGAGTCCGCCTCGGGCATGGCAGCGAGGGTCCCAGCCGCCGCGAGCCCCGACAAACGCTGCACGCGTTCGTTCATCGAGCGGCGCTCCCAAATCGACCAGAGCGCAGAGTAGGTTCTTCCCAGCCCCGGGCTCGCGGGGTCCGACATGGCTGAGACCGCCGCTTCGCCGGGAGATCCGGCTTCAACCATCCGCAGCAAGCGCTTCGTCGGGCTGCTCGTGCTGGCGGCGCTCGTCGGTGTTGTGGCGTCGCTGGCGGCGTGGTGCTTCCTGGAGCTCATTCACCAGATCCAGGTCGGCGTGTACACCGACCTCCCGAAGGA
>JAWVFS010000121.1:0-2648 GCA_033855795.1 Solirubrobacteraceae bacterium
CGCGAGAAGACGCCGACGGTCTCCTGCGTGACGAGCTCCGGCAGCGCGTCGGGCGTCGTGCGGAGGTTCAGCAGCCCGCGCTGCTCCGCCTCCTGGTGCCACGCGTCGGCGTAGTTGTCGCCCGCGAAGACCACGGCCTTGTTGGCGTTGTAGGCGTCGCGCACGACCTGCTTGACGGCGTCCTCGATCGAGGCCCCGCCCTCGAGCGCCGAGGCCAGCGTGGCCGCGAGCGCGTCGATGGCCTCGGCCACGATCGTGTTGAGCACGGTGTTGGGCAGCGAGAGCGACTGCGAGCTGCCCAGCGCCCGAAACTCGAACTTGTTGCCGGTGAAGGCGAACGGGCTCGTCCGGTTGCGGTCCCCGCCGTGCATGGGGAGGGGCGGGAGCACCCCGGTGCCGAGTCCGAGGAAGCCCTTCTCCGACGCGGCCTCGGCCCGCCCGGACTCGATGGCCTCGAACGCCCGCAGCAGCTCGGCGCCGAGGAAGATCGAGATGATCGCCGGGGGCGCCTCGTTGGCCCCGAGCCGGTGGTCCTGGCCGGCCGACGCGATCGAGGCGCGCAGGAGCGCCTGGTGGCGGTTCACCGCCTGGATCACCGCGGCGCAGAAGAACAGGAACTGGAGGTTCTCCGCCGGCGTGTCGCCCGGGTCGAGCAGGTTGTGTCCCGTGTCGGTGCCCATCGACCAGTTGTTGTGCTTGCCCGACCCGTTGACGCCGGCGAAGGGCTTCTCGTGCAGCAGGCACACGAGCCCGTAGCGGCGGGCGACGGTCTCCAGCGTCTGCATGGCGAGCTGCTGGTGGTCGCAGCCGACGTTCGAGTTCTCGAACACCGGCGCCACCTCGTACTGGTTGGGCGCGACCTCGTTGTGCCGGGTCTTGATCGGTACGCCGAGCTTCGCCAGCTCGCGCTCGCAGTCGAGCATGCAGGCGAGGATGCGCTCGGGGATCGTGCCGAAGTAATGGTCGTCGAGCTCGTGCCCCTTCGGCGGCTTGGCGCCGAACAGCGTCCGGCCGGTGGTCACGAGATCCGGGCGCTCGAAGTAGTACTGCTCGTCGATCAAGAAGTACTCCTGCTCGGGCCCGACGGTGGTGAACACCCGCGCGGACGCGTCGTCGTCGAACAGTCGCAGCGCGCGCACGGCGGACCGCGAGAGCGCGTCCATCGAACGCAGCAGCGGGATCTTGTTGTCCAGCGCCTCACCGGTCCAGGAGGCGAACGCGGTCGGGATGCACAGCACGGCGCCGTTCGGGTTCTCGAGGATGAACGCCGGGCTCGTCGGGTCCCACGCGGTATACCCGCGCGCCTCGAACGTGGCGCGGATCCCGCCGGTGGGGAAGGAGGAGGCGTCCGGCTCGCCCTGGATCAGCTCCGTGCCGGAGAAGTCGGCGATCGCCGTGCCCTCGCCCGTGGGGGCGTAGAAGGAATCGTGCTTCTCGGCCGTCGAGCCGGTGAGGGGCTGGAACCAGTGGGTGAAGTGGGTGGCGCCCTGCTCGAGCGCCCAGTCCTTCATGGCGGCGGCGATCTGGTCGGCCAGCGAGATGTCGATCGCGGCGCCGCGGGCGAGCGTGCTCTGGAGCTGCTGGTAGACCGACTTGGGCAGACGCTGGCGCTGGACGGCGGGGCTGAAGACGTTGGCGCCGAAGACCTGGTTGACCGGGATCGTGAGGTCAGGCGAGCCGAGGGCCCCGCCGTTCGGGCTCCACTGCGCGGCGAGGACATTCTGCTGACGGGATCTGGGCATGGGCGGACTCGTTCCTCCTGTGGTTCCTAGGCAAGGCGGGCAGCCTACGGCTGCAGGCGCCCCGATGCCTTGTCCGCGTGTCCAAACCGCCCGCGCCATTTTTCGCCCATCGGTCAGAACGTGCGGATCGCCACGCTCGACAAGATGGCGAAAGCGGTTGGCCAATCTTTCGACACGAGGCTAAAGACCAACCCGCGGCCCTCGAACAGACTGCCGGGCGTGCATCCGACACGAGGAGGACGTATGAGACGTTCGACCTTGCCGCGCTCGCGTTCGCGTCGCGGCGTGCAGTTCGGCCTGGTGGCGCTGGTGGCGCTGGCGGCCGTGCTGCTGGTTCCGGCATCGGCCCTGGCCGACGCCACAGACCTGAAGAAGTCGATCGCCGGCAAGCTCGACGTGAGCGTCGGCGTGAATACCACCTGGGTGATCGTGGCGGGCTCGCTCGTCATGTTCATGCAGGCCGGGTTCGCGTTCCTGGAGATCGGCTTCTCGCGCGCGAAGAACGCCGGCACGGTGGTCGCGAAGATCCTGACGAACTTCTCGATTGCCGCGATTGCGTGGTGGGCCGTCGGCTTCATGTTCGCCTTCAGCGGACCGGCCGGCAGCTTCATCGGGCACGAGGGCGGGGCCTTCTTCACGCACCTGGGCCCGTACCTCTCGGTGGCCAACGGCATCACGACGTACCACCCGCACTTCCCGGTGATGGACCTCTCCAACGCGACGATCTAGTCGAAGTGGTTCTTCCAGTTCGTCTTTTGCGCCGTGTCGCTGGCGATCGTGTGGGGAACGACGCTCGAGCGGATCAAGTTCGGCGTGTACATCATCTACTCGCTGGTGTTCGCGTCGGTCATCTACCCGATCGGCGCCCACTGGGTGTTCGGCGGCGGCTTCCTCCAGCAGGGGCAC
>JAWVFS010000122.1:0-8338 GCA_033855795.1 Solirubrobacteraceae bacterium
ACACGTCCCACAGCGCTACGAGTTCGCGTCGCTCGGCGGCTTCGCGGCCACCCGGTCGGCCGGACAGGCCTCGACCGGCTACGGGCGCTTCGACGAGCTCGTGCTCGGGCTGCGCTGCACGGCGCCGGCCGGCGAGCTCAGGGCCATGGCCGACTTCCCGGCGAGCGCCGCCGGGCCGTCGCTGCGCGAGGTGCTGGTGGGCTCGGAGGGCGTGCTCGGCGTGATCACGGAGCTCACGGCGCGGGTGCGACCACGGCCGCCCGAGCGGCGCTTCGAGGGATGGTTCTTCCGTTCCTTCGCCGAGGGGGCCGAGGCGTTCCGCGAACTGGAGCAGCGCCGCGCGGCACCCGACGTGGCCCGGCTGTCGGACGAGGACGAAACCCGCTCGGCGCTCGCCTTCGCCGGCGGCGGCGGCGCGCGGGACGTCCTGGGCCGGGCGTACCTGCGCGCACGCGGCTACGCCGGCGGGTGCCTCGTGGTCGCCGGCTGGGACGGGACCGCCGAGGACGTGGCCCGGCGCCGCGCGGCCGGCGCGCGGATCCTGCGCCACGCCGGCGGCCTGCCGCTCGGCCGGGGGCCGGGCGCGGCGTGGGAGCGCTCGCGTTTCGAGACGCCGTACCTGCGGGACGACATGCTCGAGCGCGGCGTGATGGTCGAGACGCTGGAAACGGCGACGAACTGGTCCAACCTGCTGACGCTCCACGCCGCCGTGCGCGGTGCCCTGCACGAGGCGCTCGGCGCCCGCGGGACGCCCCCGCTCGTGCTCTGCCACGTCTCCCACCTCTACCCGTCGGGCGCCTCGCTGTACTTCACGTTCATGGCCCGTCAGGAGGCCTACCACGAGCTCGAGCAGTGGCAGGCGGCCAAGCGGGCGGCGAGCGACGCGATCGTCGCCACCGGCGGCACGATCACCCACCACCACGCGATCGGGCGCGATCACGTGGCGTGGATGCGCACGGAGACGGGCCCGCTGGGCGTCGACGTCCTGCGGGCGGCGAAGACGGCGGCCGACCCAGCCGGGATCATGAACCCCGGCAAGCTGCTGCCGGAGCCGGCGTAGGCTCGCCCGGCCTCGGGGCTCAGGCCTTCACCGGCGGCCGCAGGTCGAAGATGACGTAGCCGCGACCGGCGGTCATCACGGGGAACCGCTCGAACAGGAAGCGCCTCAGGCGGGGCTGCGCCGCCAGCTCCGTGAGGTCGGTGACGACGAAGAACTCGGGTCGAGGCCGGACCAGCTGGGGGGACGGGAAGTAGCGTGGATCCCTCCCTTCGAAGCGTTGTCCAGGGCCGATGTCGGCAAGACCGGCCATCCGCTCCACCCGCCGGTCGGCCCGGCTGGGCCACGGGCTTCCCGCCACGAGCCCGTAGTACTCGAGCGGGATGCCGTAGTCGTGGTCGAGGAAGAGCAGCGCGCGGCTGTGGCCCACGGTCTGCCCGATGCGCTCGAACGTCCTCACCCGGCTCTCGTCGCTGCGACTCAGGGTGCCGTGCATCTGCCAGACGAACACGCCGGCGACCACACCGGCGAGTGCGAGCAGCACCGGCCGTTGCCTGGCGCCCAGGCGGTCTTGAACGCGGGCGAGCGCCAACGCCCCGACATGGCCGACCGACAGCGCGACGATCACGATCAGCGGAAGCGAGTAATAGTCATGCGTGCTGATGTGGTAGGTGAACGCCAGGCCGTAGAGGCAGTACCCCGCGATCAGGCCCAGGAGTATCGCCCGCGGCCGGCCCGGCGGCGCGAGCGCCGTGCCGCCCACCAGCAGCGCGAGTACGCCGAGCGCCACCGCGCCAGGGAGACCCGGATAGGCAAGGACCCTGGTGGTCGTGTCGAACCAGCCCGACCAGAACCGGGCGTCGCCGAGCAGGCTCGGCTCGATCTGGGACTGGGTGCCGACGTGCAGGAAGCTCTCGATCCGCGTGCCGTACACGTAGTACGCGGCGAGCGGTGCGCAGCTCAGAAGCACGAACGCATACGAGCGCACGTCGGTCAGCGCGCGTCGCAGGCCGAGACGCCCCACCGACAGGGCGAGGAACACGCTGGCGAGGAACAACAGGCAGATTCCTGGCTTGCTGACCACCGCTGCCGCGGAAAGGAACGAGGCCGCCAGGAACCTGCGGCCCGTCGGTCGCTCGTCATAGCGAACGATTCCGAGCAGTCCGGCGACCAGGAGCATCACCATCAGCGGGTCGGGCTGAAAGCTTCGGCTGGCGACGATGCCAAACGGCAGGAACAGGAACAGCGCCATCGCGATCACCGCGCCCCGCGCCGTCGTCACACGCAACGCCACACGCCACAGCAGCAATCCGGCGGCTACCCAGAGCAGCGCCGAGAGCAATCGCGGGATCCACAGGTGCTCGCCTCCTGCCACCCAGAAGCCGCCGGCGGCCGCAAGCTCCATCACCGGTGGCTCGAGAATTCCCTCGTTCTCCCGGGCCGCGGCCGCGGGGTCTCGCTTGGATCGCGGGACATCGCTCGCGATCGCGTCGTAGTAGTCGCGTGCGAGAACGGCCCCGTGGTACTGCCGCGTGGCGTTGAAGTCCAGACGCGGAGCTGCGATGCCGTCGAGCCGGATGGCGACCGCCGCGATCACCAGCCCGGCAACGACCGACCAGTGCTGCCTGCGAAGCGGCGGCGTGCGACTAGCCGGTCTGGAGCTTGCCCTGGAGCACGATCGTGCCCGGCGTCTTGGGCAGGGCCGGGCGGCTGCCGCTGACCTTCTCCGCGGTGACGACGAGGTTCTGGAAGTTGCCGGCGTCGTTGGGCAGCACGCCCTGCGTGACGAACTTTCCGTCCTTTCCGACTCGCGAGGGCACGAACCCGAGCAACCTGCTCTTGCTCTGCGACGTGTACAGCCACAGGGCGTAGGCGCCGGGCGTCACGCCCTGGCCGGCAACGATCAGCAGGCGCCGGTTGCTCTGCGCGAAGACCTGCGCCAGGCCGAGCGCCTTGCCGCCGCTGGGCGAGCGCATGTTGATCTGGGCCACCGGGGTGGCCTGCGCCGTGGTGCCGGTGCCCGTGGTCGGCGTGCTCGACAGCGTGGCGGTTTTCTTCGATCCGCCGCCGCCGCTCGTGAGCAGCAGCACGGCCACCACCGCGACGAGCACGCCGATGCCGCCCAGCAGCAGCGCGCCGCCGAGGCGGGAGCTGCGCGGGTCGCGCGCGGTGTCGCGGCCGCGGTCGTCGTCGGCGACCGCGGCCGTCGCCGCCGGCGCGGGGGCCGCCTCGCGCGCGGGCTCGGCCTCGGGCGCCTCGTCGGGAATCTCGGGCAGGGGCCCGGCGGCCAGCGGCCTCAGTGCGTCCGCCACCACTCGCGCCCACGCTCGCGCCGAGGCCGACCCGGTCAGGTGGTCCCGCGTCGCCGCGCGCTCGGAGGCCGACTGCTGGCCGAGCAGGTAGTCCGACACCTCGGCGCGGCGCTCGGGCGCCAGCCGCCGTCCCGTGTCGGGGCCGAGCGCCTCCAGTGCGGCGTGGGCGCGCTCGCGCACCGCGGCTGGGTCGATCTTCAGGAGCCCCGAGAGGGCGTCGTACGTCTGGCCCTGCTTGACCAGCAGCTGCAGGACCGCGCGCTGGTCGGCGGGGAGGGCGTCGATCTCGGTCATCCGGCCGCCAAGCCTAATGAAGCCACCGGGCATCCGGCGCCGCCAGCCGCGCCGGGGTCACTAGAGTGCCCCGCCCATGCCGGGGATCCCTCCGCAGCCCTTCACCGAGGGCTTCGCCAAGTTGGTGGGCATCGAGGTGACCGAGGCCACGGAGGAGGTGGTCCACGCCCGTGTGGAGGTCCGCCCCGAGCTGCTCCAGCCGGCGGGTCTGGTCGACGGGGGCGTGTACGCCACGATCGCCGAGGACGTGTGCTCGGCCGCGACCCACATCTCGGTGAACGCCGAGCGGGGCGCGATCGCCATGGGCCTGTCCAACCAGACGAGCTTTCTGCGGCCGATCACCGAGGGCGTGATCCACGCCACCGCCCGGCCGCGGCACCGCGGCCGCACCACCTGGGTGTGGGAGGTCGACTTCCACGATGACGCCGAGCGCCTGTGCGCGCTCTCGCGCATGACGATCGCCGTCCGCGAACCGGCCTGACGGCGGGGACAGGTCATTTTGGCCATTGGTCCGTGGTCGCCGAGGCGAGCGCGGGCCAGCATCGTGGCATGACGGAGCCACCGGATCTCCGGGTCCGCCGCGCGTCGCGGTCCGATGCCGGCGCCGTCGTCGCGATCTACAACGAGGCCAGCCTCCGTCTCGTGCGGCGCTGCGGCTTTCGGGAGGTGGGCGTCTACCGCTCCCACGGTCGTCTCGAGGGCGAATGGCGTGACGTGGTGCTGGTCGAGCTGCTGCTGGGGGAGGCGGTGCGGAGCGCGCACGTCCCGCGATCCGCCGTGGCTCAGCCGCGGTAGCGATTGGTGATCGGCATGCGCCGGTCGCGCCCGAAGGCGCGGGGCGTGATCTTGATCCCGGGCGGTGCCTGCCGGCGCTTGTACTCGGCCCGGTCCACCAGCGCGAGCACGCGGTCCACGTCCTCGGGCGCGTGACCGGCGCCGATCAGCCCCTCGCGGCCGACGTCCTGCTCGACGTACGCCTGGAGAATCGGGTCGAGCACGTCGTAGGGCGGGAGTGAGTCCTCGTCGCGCTGGTCCGGGCGCAGCTCGGCGCTCGGGGCCCGGTCGAGGATGCGCTGCGGGACGGGCGGCGTCTCGGAGGCCGCCTCGGCGGCGGCGTTGCGGGCGCGGGCGAGCCGGTAGACGAGGGTCTTGGGCACGTCCTTGATCACCGCAAAGCCTCCGGCTGTGTCCCCGTACAGGGTCGAGTAGCCCACCGACAGCTCTGACTTGTTGCCCGTGGTGAGCACGAGCCAGCCGAACTTGTTCGACAGGGCCATGAGCAGGTTGCCGCGGATGCGTGCCTGGAGGTTCTCCTCGGTGACGTCGGGGTCGCGGCCGTCGAAGCTGCCGGCCAGCACGCCGTCGTAGGCCTGCATCGCCGGGCCGATCTCGAGGTCGCGGACCTCCACGCCCAGGTTCGCGGCCAGGGCCCGGGCGTCCGCCTGTGTCTCCGGGGAGGAGTACGGCGAGGGCATCACGACGACGTGCACGCGCTCGGGGCCGAGGGCGTCGACCGCGATGCAGGCGACCAGCGCTGAGTCGATCCCACCGGAGAGACCGAGCACGACGTCGCCGAAGCCGTTCTTCTGCACGTAGTCGCGCAGGCCCACGGTGAGCGCGGTGTAGACCTCGGCGTCGGGGTCGAGCTCGGGTGCGATCCGGCTCGGTGGCGGCGGCCCGTCGGGCCGGGGCGGGAGCGGCACGGACGCCAGCACGTCCACCTGGCCGCCCCCGCGACGCGCCGCCGCGCGGCTGCGGGTGTCGCGCAGGCGCGCCGCCGCCGGTGCCGCGAGGTCGACGTCCACGACCAACAGCTCCTCGACGAACTGCGCGGCGCGGGCCAGCGTGCGGCCCTCGTGGTCGACGACGAGCGAGTGGCCGTCGAAGACCAGCTCGTCCTGGCCTCCGACCAGGTTGCAGTAGGCGACGACGGCGAGCGAGTCGCGCGCCCGCTGGGCGAACATCAGCTCACGATCGTGTCCCTTGCCCGCGTGGTACGGAGAGGCCGAGGCGTTGAGGACGAGCGCGGCGCCGGCCAGCGCCTCGTCGCTCAGCGGGGGGCCGGGTTCCCAGGAGTCCTCGCATACCGTCAGGCCGACCCGCACGCCGTCGAGGTCCACGACTCCGCCGCGCGTCCCCGGCCGGAAGTAGCGCTGCTCGTCGAAGACGCCGTAGTTGGGGAGGAAGACCTTCCGGTAGATCGCCTTCACCTCACCCTCCGCGAGCACGGCGGTGGAGTTGAACACGTCCTCGGCCAGCTCCGGGAAGCCGACGACCGCGACGATGTCCCTCGCGTCCGCCGCGAGGCGGACAAGGGAAGCGCGCGCGTGCTCGAGGAAGTGCCGCTTGAGCAGCAGGTCCTCGGGCGGGTAGCCGGTGACGGCCAGCTCCGGGAACAGGACGAGCTGTGCGCCGGCCTGCCGGGCTCGCTCCAAGTACTCGCGCAGGCGCGCCTCGTTGCCGGCGATGTCGCCGACGACGAGGTCGAGCTGGGCAAGCGCGAGGCGCAGGGGGGCGGCCATGGCGCGAATTATCGCGGTCGCGCTACTGGCGCCCGACTCCGAGCCACGCGTTCACGAACTGGCGCAGCGCCGGGTCGGTGGGGGAGGGGGCCCGCAGCAGGTGCCGCCAGGCCGCCGCAACGACCCCGCTGGTGCCCGGACGCGGCGCGAGGATCACGGCCTGGCCGGTCTGTGCCAGCGCGGGGTCGAACGGACCCGCCTCATCGCCGGCGAGGGATCGCAGCGCCGGGGGCGCCTGTGGCGAGCCGTAGAAGAGCACGACGTTGCCGGCGGCGAGCGCCGTCAGCACCTGGTCGTTGGACAGTCGCGTGCGATCGCGCGTCACGGGCGCCGGCGCGTGCGGGCCGCTCGTCGGCGGGTCCGAGTTGTAGGGCCGGCGCGGGCGCTGCCCGGGCTCCAGGCGCGCCGCGCCCTGGTCGGCAAACACCTGACCGGGCCCGCTCGACGTGCGCGCGACGGGCGCACTGTCGCGGCTGGAGAAGAATGCGATGAGCCCGACGACCCCCGCCACCGCCACGACGCCCGCGGCCAGAACGCCGGCGGCGCGCCGCAATCAGCCCGAGCGCGGCGCCGGCTTGCGGGAGCGCGGCCGAGCGCCCGGTCGCCCGCGCGGCATGTCGATGCCCAGCGCCGGCCGGCCGTTGCCCGCCTTCGCCTTGGCCCGGTCCTCGGCCCTGGCGTCCTTCGCGGCCTTGCCGTCGACCGGCACGCCGGCGGCGAGAGCGAGTTCGTCGATCGCCGCCTCCAGGTCCCGGCCCACCTCTTCGAGGTCGGGCATCGCGTCGAAGTCTCCGAGCAGGCCGAAGTTCAGGCGTCCGTCGTAGCTCATGATCGCGATGCCCAGCGCCACGTTGAGGGTCAGCGGCACCTGCGGGTACAACGCCGTGAGGCGCCGGCCCAGCATGTACAGACCGAACTGCGGCCCCGGGACGTTGGTGACCACGAGGTTGAAGAAGCGCTGCCGGGCCTGGAGGCGCGCGGCCTGGGACATGATCGTCGGCGGCGCGAAGTCGGCGAGGTCGGTGAGGACCTGAGCGCCGACCGCCTGGCCGGACTCCTTCAGCCCGCCCATCGCCTCGTGCACGACCGCGAAGGACTCGAGCGGGTCCTCCAGGTCCACCGGCAGCGGCGCGGACATCGCGGCCACGCGGTTGCCCAGCGCCCCGCGCTCGGCCTCGGCGCGGACCGACACCGGGACCATCGCCTTCAGGCGCATTCCCTCCGTGTCGATCCCGCGTCCCCGCAGGAAGCGCCCCAGCGCGAGCGAGACACCGGCGAGCACCACGTCGTTGACCGTGCCGCCCAGCTCGTTCTTGATGGCCTTGAACTGGTCCAGATCGCCGTCGACCCAGGTGAAGCTCCGGTGCGGCCCGATCTTGACGTTCAGCGGGCTGGACGGGGCGCCTCCGCCGGCGAAGGCGAAGGCGCCGAGGGCCGACAGGCTCTCGCGGGCCCGGCCGAGCACCTGGCGCGGCCCACGCAGCACCGCCCGCGCCCCGCGCGCGATCTCGCCGGGGACGGTGGCGCGCTCGAGCAGCGCATCGGCGAGGAGCTGGGCGCCGCTGGGCTCCGGGCCCGGGATCCACGGCTCCGGCTCGGGCGTGGGCGCGGGATCCGGCGCGGTGTCGAACAGCACGGTCGTGATGTCCACGCCGGACACGCCGTCGACGAGCGCGTGGTGCGTCTTGCTGATCATGGCGAAGCGGTCACCGCTCAGGCCGCTGACGAGCCAGATCTCCCACAGCGGCTTGGCGCGGTCCAGCTCCTGCGAGAACAGCCGCCCGGCGAGCCGCTTGAGCTCCGCCTCGGTGCCGGGCCGCGGCAGCGCGGTGTGGCGGATGTGGTACTCGGGGTTGAAGTGCGGGTCGTCCACCCACACCGGGCGCCCCTGCTGCAGCGGGACGAACGCGAGCCGCTGGCGGTAGCGCGGCACGAGGTGCAGCCGGCTCTGGATCTGGTCGATCAGCTCCTCGTGGCCGGGCTCGGCGCCGTCGAACACGAGCACCGCGCCGACGTGCATGTGGGCGGAGTCGCGCTCGAGGTGCAGGAAGGAGGCGTCGAGCCCCGTGAGCCGGTCGGGTCTTGCCACGCACTGATTCTCCCTCACGCGAGGCGCGTGTGGCAAGGGCGGCTAGCGTTTCGGTCCATGGCGGTGCCCGGCGAGCCGTACGACGACCCCATCAAGCCGTTCTACGCGGACCTCGCGGCCACGC
>JAWVFS010000123.1:0-5498 GCA_033855795.1 Solirubrobacteraceae bacterium
GCCGCCCACCACGGCGCCTGGATGCTGCGTGCGGCGGGGGTCGAGGCCTGGGCGCTCCAGGCCGCCGACTGCGCGGCGTACGGCCCCCAGCCGGCGCCCGACGACGGCCTCGTCCTGCTGTCGCACACCGGCGCAAAGCTCTACGCCAACAGCGTGCTCGAGCGCGCGCGAGGCACCGGCGTCGAATGCGTGCGCGTCGGCGCGCGCGGCACCGGCGCCGACCTGGAGACCGTGGAACGCGAGCGCTCCTCCGCCTACACGGCGAGCCACCTCGGCGCCATGATGCGCCTGGCCCAGCTCGCCGGCGCGCTGGGGGCCGAACTCGGCGACCTCGAACCCGTGCCGGACGCCGTCGCCGCCGCGCTCGACGGGCCCGGGCCCGGCGTGGCGCCGCCGAGGCGCCTGCTCGAGCTCACCGGCGCCGGCCCGAACCAGTGGACGGCCGCGGAAGGCGCGCTGAAGGTGCGCGAGACGGCGAGGGCGGCGGCCGAGGGCCTGGCGGTCGAGCAGCTGTTGCACGGACCGGGGGTCGCACTCGGCAACGACGACGCGCTCGTGTGCCTCGACGGCGGCGGGCCGCTGGCCGATCGCCTCGAGGCGGTCGCCGGACTCGCCGAGGCCGGCGGCGTCCGCGTGCATCGCGTGGCGGCGCCCGAGCTCGGCGAGCCGCTCTCGGTGTTCCCGCTCACCGCCGCGGTCCAGCGGATCGCGCTGGAGTGCGCCGAGTCGCTGGGGACCGACCCCGACGCCTTCGGTTACGACGTCGACGGGCGCGAGGCCGCCTGGGAAGCCGTCGAGCTCTGACTCAGCGACCGCCGAGGTCCATCACGCACCCCGAGTGGTAGTCCCCGGCCGGTGACGCGAGGAAGGCGACGACGGCGCCGATCTCCTCGGGGGAGGTCGCATCACCCGGCAGGATCGCGGTCGTACGGATCGCATAGCGCGACCACTCGATCGAGAGCGTGCGGACGAGGTTCTCGAGCGCCGCGCGCGTGGCGGTGGCGCGCGCGCCCGCCCCCGGCGGCGGGGCGATCACCACGACCTTCCCGCCGGCTTCGGCCTCGATCATCGCCGCTGCGGCGGCCGCCCGAGCTCCCGCCCAGGTCGGATCGGCGGCGGCGCGCAGGGCATCCGCCCCGGCAGCGCCGGGGGCGGCGGCGGCAAAGGCGGACGCGGCATCGAGAACCAGCGTGTCCAGAGCGCCGTGGCGCTCGACCACGCCGGCCGCGAAGGCCGCGGCCGCCGCGTCGTCCAGCGGCTCGCCGTCGTGGCGGTCGACCGCGGCGCCGAGGGCCTCGCAGGCGGCCGCGGCCGCCGCGGCCGCCGGACCAACCGAAACGATCGCCACGGCCTGGCCCTCGAGCAGCCCGCGGCGGAAGATGTCGAGGGGAGCGCCCTGGCCCATTCGGCGCCTGAGCTTACCCGCGGCGCTGTACTACGCTGGCCGCCATGGCGATGTCGACCGAGGGCCAGCCGGCGACGCTGCCGCTGCCGGGGGGACGGGACGGGGCGACCGTACGCCTGCACCCGCTGCTGGCCGGCGAGATGCTCTCGCCGCCGGGCCTGCTGGAGCGCCCGTCGGGCCACCTGGCGACGCCGCGCGCCTTCCTCGGCTCGCGCTCGGACTGGGTGTGGATCCCGATCCCCGCCTTCCTCGTCGAGCACCCTGGCGCGGGGCCGATCCTGATCGACACCGGCCTGCACCCGAGCGTCGCCGTCGACCCCGGGGAGAACTTCGGCGCGCTGTGGAAGCGCCTGCTCAAGTTCCGGATGTCGCCCGAGCAGGGGCTGCGCGAGCAGTTGCTCACCCGCGGAATCGGGCATCACGACGTCGCGGTCGTGGTCATGACCCACCTGCACTACGACCACGCCAGCGGCGTGTCCGAGTTCCCCGACCCGACGTACATCGTCAGTCGCGCCGAATGGGAGGCCGCGGCACACGGCGCGGCCACCCGCAACGGCTACATCCGCAGCCAGTTCGACCATCCGTTCGACTGGCGTACCGTCGACCACGACGCCGCGGACGTCGACTCGCACGCGACCTTCGGGCGCGCCGTGGACCTCTTCGGCGACGGGTCGGTGCGGCTCCTATCCACTCCCGGCCATACCGCCGGCCACCAGTCCGTGCTTCTGCGGCTCGCCGACCGCGAGGCACTGCTCACCGGCGATGCGGCGTATCTGGAGCGCACGATCAGCAACGACGTGCAGCCGCTGATCGCCCAGGACCGCCACCGTTTCGTCCGCTCGCTCGGGGAGATCCGGCGCTGGGTCGGACAGGTCCCCGACGGGCTCGTGATCACCGGACACGACCGCGAGCTCTGGCCGCGCCTCGAGCCCGTATACGAGTGAGCGGTCCTACGCCCGGAGGATCTCGAACGTGATGGTGCGCGCGCGAGAGACGTTCCGGGCGGCGTCGACGGCGGTGACCACCGCGCGGTAGCTGCCGACCCGCAGCGCCCGCCGCCCGATGCGTCCCGAGAAGGCGATCGAGCGCCGCCCAGATGGCAGCGTACGGGTGAGGGTGCCGGCGCGCACGAACCGCGTGCACGCTCTGCGCCCGCGCAGGCGCCGGGTGGGGGCAACACAGCGTTTGCCGACGCGACGGCCCGAGGTCAGGCGATCGATGCGCAGGATGACCGTGCTGCGCTCGGAGAGCGTGAACCGGAAGGCACTCCCTTGCGGGGGCCGGACCGCGGCTCGTGCGATCACGGCGGTCGACCGACGGCTGACCGCGAAGCTGCGGCGGGCCATACGCAGGCGCGTGATCACCGGCGCGCGCCGGTCGAGGGCCACCAAGTTCAGGGTCGCGCATCCGCCGGAGCCGGCCGGCGGCGCGGTCGACGCGAGCCGGTACACGGGGCCGCTGCGCGAGACGACGTACACGCGGCAGGCGGCGTCCTCGCCGAACGAGTCGAGCTGGTCGACCGTGAGCGGGGGCGCGGCGCCGTTGGCCGGGTCGCCCACAGGCCCGTCGTTGGAGGCGCGCCCCGGGCCGACGAGGACGGAGTGCACCACCCCGGCGCACTCGTCGGCGTAGAGGTAGCGGCCGGCCAACTCCGCCACCGCGGTGTCGCGCACGACGTAGCCGCCGGTGATCGCGCAGTTGGAGCCGACGTGGTCGTAGGTGAGGACGGGCGGGACGTAGTCGGAGGGCTGCGGGCCGTTCGGGTCGCTGTAGCGGGCTGTGCCCTCGTAGAGGTTCCAGCCGTAGTTCGCCCCGCCGCCGAAGCCGGCCGGCTGGAAGTCGACCTCCTCGTGCTCGTTCTGGCCGACGTCGCCGATCACGAGGTCGCCGGTCAAACGATCGAACGAGAACCGCCAGGGATTCCGCAGGCCGTAGGCCCAGACCTCGTCGGCGCCGATGGCCGGACCGAAGAACGGGTTGCTCGGCGGGCTGGTGTAGGCGGCGGCGCCGCCGGGGCGCGGGTCGATGCGCAGCAGCTTGCCGAGCAGCACGTCGCGGTTCTGGCCGTTGCCGTCGGGGTCGCCGCCGCCGCCTCCGTCCCCAATCCCCGCGTACAGGAAGCCGTCGGGCCCGAATTGGAGCTGGCCGCCGTCATGGTTCGGGTACGTCTTGTGGCTCACCCGCAGCACGAGCCGCCGCGTGGCCGGATCGACGGCGTCCGCTCCCGCGCCCGCGGAGCGGTACTCGTCGATGCGCACGTCGCAGTTGGCGCCGGAGGCATCGCACGAGGTGGCGTCGTTGGAGTAGACGTAGAGACGGCCGCTGGTGGCGTAGTCGGGTGCGAACGCCAGCGACAGCAGGCCCTGCTCGCCGGCGTTGTGGACGCCGGCCACGGTCAGGAACGGCGCCGCCAGCACGGCGCCGTTGCGCACCATGCGGATCGTCCCGCCCTGCTGGACCACCACGACCCGGCTGGGGTCGCCGGGCGGGCCGGTCACGTAGGTGGGCGCGGCGAACGATCCGATCTGGGCCAGCCGGAGGCTCCCGGCGGCGGTGACGTCGGCGCGCGCGGGAACGACGGCGACGAACGTCGCGGCCACGGCAAGGATGAGCGTGCACGATCGGGCGCGCATTCCTGGACGCTAACCCCTGATCGGACGGGTCGATGCGGTGGGCGGGGGCGCTCTACGCGGTGGCGGTGCGACGCTCGCGGCGCTCGGCGCGGCGCTGCTCGCGCACGCGCTGGATCATGCCCTTGCGCCCGTGACGCTCGAGTTCGGCGTACAGGTGGCGGATGCGGCCGAAGACCTCGTCCGCCACCGCCTGCTGCTGCTCGCTCGTGGGTTCGGCCACGCGGTCGAAGGCCATCGGCTCGCCGAACTGCACGGTCACCTTCGGGAACTGCAGCCGCTTCCAATTGCGGGCCTTCTGGGAGCCGTAGATGGCGATGGGCACGATGGGCGCGCCGGTCTCCAGGGCGAGGCGCCCGATCCCCCGCTTTGGCTTGTCCGACAGCTTGCCCGTGCGCGAGCGTCCGCCCTCGCAGTACATGACGATGCTCCCACCCCGCCCGAGGACGGTGTTCGCGGTGATGAACGCCTCCTCGTCGTGGTATCCGCGGCGGACCGGGAAGACGCCGCCGTGACGATAGATGAACTGCGCCGGCGGCTTGAAGAGCTGCGACTTGGCCATGAACCGCACGCGGCGGCGCGTGAACATGGCGACGAAGAAGTGGTCCATGAAGGAGAAGTGGTTCGGCGCGAAGATCACCGGTCCCGACTCCGGGATGTTCTCCGACGCGATGCAGCGGGCGCGGAAGACGATGAGACAGAACGGGGTCAGGATGAGCCGGACGAGGTCGTAGACCCAGTCGGGGTCGCGCGTGCGCGTGCGCGCGTGGAAGCGGTCGAAGTGATCGGCCGGGCGCGGGTCCTTGTAGACCTGCGCCTTCATGGGCGCAAGCTCCTCACTCATCGTGCCCTGGCCTACCCCGTCCCGCGGCGGTCGTTACGGCTCCGTTGCCCATGCTCGAGAACGCTCCAAAGCGCGGCGCCATTCTGCCAGGAGGCCCTCGCGTTCGTCGGCCGACATCGCGGGTTCGTAGCGAGCGCGCTCGCGCCAGCTCGACCCGACCTGGTCGAGGGTCCATGCGCTCGTGGCAACGCCGGCGAGGTAGGCCGCGCCGAGCGCCGTCGTCTCGGCCACGTCGGGCACCACCACCGGCACGCCGAGCACGTCGGCCTGGAATTGCATCAGCCAGGCGTTGGCCGTCGCGCCGCCGTCGGCCTTCAGCGCGCTCAGCGGCTCGACCCCGGCCGCCTCCATTGCGCGGACGGCGTCGACCGTTTGGTAGGCGATGGCCTCGAGCGCCGCGCGGGCCAGGTGTGCCCGGCCGTTGCCGCGCGTGAGGCCCACGATGGTCCCCCGGGCGTAGGGATCCCAGTGCGGCGAGCCCAGCCCCGTCAGCGCGGGCACGAAGTACACGCCGTCGTTGGCGTCCAGCGACGCCGCGAGCGTCTCGGTCTCGGCGGCCTGCGAGATCACGCCGAGGCCGTCGCGCAGCCACTGGACCGCGGCGCCCGTGACGAAGATC
>JAWVFS010000124.1:0-3277 GCA_033855795.1 Solirubrobacteraceae bacterium
GCCCTCGCGCTCGACCAGCCGGTCGACCGCCAGCTTCGCCATGCGCCGCCAGGTGGTGAGCTTGCCTCCGGTGATCGTGACCAGGCCGCTGGAGGTCTCGTACAGCTCGGCCCGGCGTGAGATGTCCACCGACTTCTTGGGATCGCCGGTCGAGATGAGCGGGCGCACGCCGGCGTAGGCGCCCGTGAGGTCGCCGCGGCCCAGCGCGGTCCCGAAGAAGTCGTTGACCGAGGCGAGCAGATAGTCGACATCGTCCTGCGCCGGCTCGACGGCGTCGATGTCGCCGTCGTAGTCGTTGTCGGTCGTGCCGATCAGCGCTCGCCCCAGCCACGGCAGCGCGAAGATCGTGCGCCCGCCCCCCGCCGGCACGATCACGCCGGCTTTGAGCGGCAGCGCCTCGGCGGCGAGCGTGTTGTGGGTGCCGCGGCTCGGCCGGATGACGGGAATCTCCTCCTCGTCGTGCAGTTCCTCGGGCCGGATGCGGTCGGCCCACACGCCCGTGGCGTTGACCACGTTCGCCGCGCGGATGGTGAACCGCTCGCCACCGTCGGAGTCCACGACCACGACGCCCGCCGCGCGGCCGCTCTCCTCGGCCAGCTCGACGACCTCCAGCCCGTTCGCGCAGATCGCGCCGAAGCGCTCGGCCTCGCCGAGCACGGTCAGCACGAGCCGCGCGTCGTCGGTCTGGCAGTCGTAGAAGAGGTAGCCCCCGGTCGGGTCCCGCGGGGCCAGCGCGGGCACCAGCTCGGCGACCTCCTCGCCCGCGATCGTGCGGTGACGATCGGGACTCCACTCCTCCCACGTGTCCGCGCCTGGCTCCTCGTCGTTACCCATGCCGCGCCGGCCGCGGCGGCGCAGCTTGTCCATGCTCAGGACGTCGTACATGTTCAGCCCGAGGCCCAGCATCCGGTTCGGGGCCTCGTCGTCGAAGGCCGGCACCACGAGCTGCAGCGGGCGTACGAGGTGCGGGGCGAGCTTGACCATCAGCTGGCGCTCGAGCAGCGCCTCGCGCACCAGGCCGAGGTCGAACTTCTGCAGGTAGCGCAGACCGCCGTGCACGAGCTTGGAGGAGCGGCTGCTGGTGCCCGCGGCGTAGTCGGTCTTCTCGACGAGGGCGACGCTGTAGCCGCGGGTCGCCGCGTCAAGAGCGACCCCGGCCCCGGTGATCCCCCCGCCCACCACGACGACGTCGAACTCCTCCTCCGTGAGGGCGGCGATGGCCTCGGCGCGGACGAGCATCAGTGCACCACTAGATCACTAGTCGAGGTAGGTGACGACATCGTCGACGGCCGCGCGCTCCGGCGGGACCTTGTCCTGGCGCGCGCGGCCGAGGTGGAGCAGGCCGAGGAAGCGCTCGCCGTCCGGGAGGGCGCAGGCGGCCCGGCCCTCCCGGGTGCGCAGCACCTCCGGCGTGCGCCAGTACCCCGCGAGGCCGCGCGCGTGAGCGCCGAGGAGCACGATGTAGGCGGCGATGGCCGCGGCGGCGACGTCCTCCTCGTCCTGAACGGCCTCACCGGTCTGCGCGGCGCTGACGACGACGAGCGTCGGCGCGCGATCGAGCTTGGACGCGGCCTCGGGCCCGGCCGCCTCCTTCAACCGGCCCAGCGCCTCGGGGCCCAGCACCCGGAAGCGCCACGGGTTGGTCAGGTTGTGGTTGGGCGCCCACCGCGCCAACTCGAACAGCTCGTCGAGCACCTCGCGCTCCACGGGCGCGGGGTCGTAGGCCTTGATCGTGCGGCGGGTGCGGATGGCCTCCTCGATCTGCACGGGGAGAAAGGCTATCCCCGGGGGCCCGCACCCCGGCAGACCACTAGGCGGCGACGTGCGCGACGCTGACGCGCGGCTCGGCGATCCGCTCGGGCGGCGGCTCGTCCGCCGGCGGCGGCGTCTCCAGCAGGTGGAAGGCCAGTCGCGTGGCCAGCGCCATGATGGTGATTTGTGGATTGACGCCCAGCGACGAGGGCACGGCGCTGCCGTCGGCCACGTGGACCCCGCGAACCCCACGGAGCGCGAGGTCGCCGTCGAGCACCGCGCGCCGCGGGTCGCCGCCGGCGCGCGCCGTGCCGAGCGGATGGAAGGCCATGAGCTCGAGGTCCCGGGCGCGCACGCGCGCTTGCCGGAGCGGGCCGGAGTCGCCGTCGCGCAGGACCGGCACCCCGGCCGCCGGCGCGAGCACGGCCCGCGCGCCTGCCGCCCAGTACAGCTCGGTCAGCAGCTCCAGCCCGCGTTTGAAGGTGGCGGTGTCGCGCGCATTGAGGTCGTAGCGCACGTGCGCCCGTCCGAACGCCTCGTGGACGCTCCCGCGCGAGGTGTCGGAGACCATCACCCCGAACTGCGAGATCCGGCCGATTCCCTCCATCAGCTGGCGGTGGCGCGCTCCGAGCCCGGGCAGGGTCATCGACATGTAGTCCGGCGGTCCGGCCGCGCCCTCGAACATCAGGCCCTCGTCGGCGAACTCGTCCACGTAGTAGGACTGCGGCACGCCGCGCCACAGCTCGATGTCCTCGTCGAACAGCGCGCGAACCGCGGTCGCCGGGTGGATCGCGAGGTTGCGCCCGAGCTCACCGGACTCGCCGCCCAGACCCTGCCGGCGCAGCAGCAGGGGCGTGTGGACCGTGCCGCAGGCGACGATCACGTGCTCGCAGCGGACCCGCAGGCGCCCGCCGCCACGGGTTCGGGCGACGACCTCGCGGGCGCGGCCGTGCTCGAGCTCGATCCTCTCCGCGCGGGTGCCCGTATACGTGGTGGCCCCCGCGGCCCATGCGCGCGGCACGTAGGTGATGCCGACATGCTGCTTGGCGCCGGCCGGACAGCCGAAGGCGCACACGCCCGAGCCGACGCAGCCGCGCACGTTGCGGAACAGGAAGTCGCCCGACCAGCCCAGCGCCTCCGCCCCGCGCCGGACGACGTCCGCGTTGCGGCCGGCCAGCTCGGCCGGGACCTGCGCGACGTTGAGCGTGCGCTCGACGCGCCGGAAGAACGCCTCCAGCGCGGGCTCGGTCAGCTCCTCCAGGCCGAACCGCTCGCGCCACAGCTCGAGCACGGGTGCGGGCGTGCGGAAGCAGGTGCCCGAGTTGACCAGCGTCGTGCCGCCGACGGCCTGGCCCAGGGGCATCACGATCGGTGGCGTGCCGAGCGTCGCTGTCTGGGCGGCGTCGCGGTACAGCCGCAATGTCATGTCGCGGGGGCGAGCGGTGAACTCGTCGGTGTCGTGCCACTCCCCCTCCTCGAGCATGACCACGCGCAAGCCACCCACGGCCAGTTCCTTGGCCGCGAC
>JAWVFS010000125.1:0-13056 GCA_033855795.1 Solirubrobacteraceae bacterium
CGCCGTCCCCACCCCTACCGGGCCACCTCCGGCGTTATAGCCGTAGTAGCAACCAACGAGCACGATGCAGGTCGCCATCACCATGCCCTTGATCACGCTGTACAGGAGGTCGGGTGGGTTCTGGAACATCCAGAAGATCAGGAAGAACCCCCCGGAGGACACGTCGCCGATCTGCTGCACCACCACGAGGTAGGAGGCGAAGAAGGCGGCGCCGATGGACGCGACGTACATGAAGGGCAGTACCAGCCAGGCGGCGAGCAGCCGCGTGGCGCACAGGAAGGTCATCGAGTCGATGCCCATGACCTCGAGGGCGTCGATTTCGTCGGAGATGCGCATGGAGCCGAGCTCGGCCACGATGCCGGTGCCGACCTTGGCGGCCATCATGTAGCCGAAGGCGTAGGGCACGAGCTCGCGCAGGTCGCACCAGGCCGAGAACACGCCGGCGTACGCCGGCGTTCCCTGCGCCCGCGTGAAGTACGCGCCCTCGATGCCGCACTGCAGGCCGATGATGAACACCAGGCCGCAGATCACGAGCGTGGAGGAGAGGATGAGGATGCCGGCCTGGCGCAGCGACTCGCCGAAGAAGCGCAGCACGCGGCCACCCCAGACGTCGCGGATGACGCGCGCGCCGAACCTGGCGATCTCCCCGAAGTTGGCGATCCAGTCGCGCGGCAGTGAGAACCAGCCGCTACCCATCGGAGGATGGTCGGGCCATGCGCCCGGGTCCGCATCGGGGACCCGACCCTGAGAAGCACCCTGAACTCTGTCCGCTGCGTCAACCGGACGAGCGGCCCGCATATGATCGAGTCATGGCGGCCGAGCACGGAATGCGGCTGCTGGAGCGCGAACGCGAACTGGCCCGAATCGAGCAGCTGGCCGACGAGGCGATTGGCGGCCGGGGGCGGGCGTTGGCGATCGAAGGGTCGCCGGGGGTGGGCAAGACGCGACTCCTCGAAGCCGCCCGGGACCACGCGAGGGAGGCCGGGATGCAGGTACTGACAGCCCGCGCCACCGAGCTGGAGCGGGGTTTCGCCTTTGGCGTGGTCCGCCAGCTGTTCGCCCCGGCACTACGCGCCGGGACGCTCGGCGGCGATGCGCCCGACACCACCGGCGCGACGGCGGCAGCCCTTCGTGCCCTCGGCGTCGAGGTTGCGGCAGAGGAGGTGCTGCCGCCGAGCCTGGGCGATTCGTCGTTTTCGACGCTGTACGGCCTCTACTGGCTCACCGCGGAGATCACCGAGGACACACCGGCGATGCTGGTGGTCGACGACGCGCACTGGGCGGACGACGCCTCCCTCGACTACCTCGCCTTCCTGCTGCCGCGCCTGGAGGAGCTCTCGCTCCTCGTGCTCGTCGCCTACCGGACACCGGAGGATGCGGGCGGGCAGCTCGCGACGATCGGCGGGGATCCCACGGTCGACCGGCTACGCCCATCCCCACTCAGCGAACAGGCGGTCGCCGAGGTCGTGGGCGCGCAGCTCGCCTCCCCGCCCGACCCGGCCTTCGTCTCGGCGTGCCGCGAGGTCAGCGGCGGTAACCCGTTCCTGCTCGGAGAGCTGGTCAGGACCGTCGTCGACGAGGGCCTGACCGGCGGCGCGCCAGAGGCGGAGATCGTGCGCGGCCTCGTCCCCGAGGGGATTGCCCGCAGCATCCTCCTCCGCGTGGCTCGCCTCTCGTCGGCGGCGGGGGAGCTCGCACGCGCCGCCGCGGTCGTCGGCGACGGGGGTGAGCTGCGGCTCGCCGCGGAGCTGGCGGGACTCGAGCGCGACACCGCGAGTGACGCGGCGCGCTCGCTGCGAGACGTGGCGATTCTCGAAGCGGAGCAGCCCCTGCAGTTCGAGCACCCCCTGATCCGCAGCGCGATCTACTCCGACCTGCCGGCGGCCGAGCGCGCGGCGGCGCACGAGCGAGCCGCCGATCTGCTGGCCGACGAGGGCGCCTCGCCCGAGCGGGTCGCGATCCACCTCCTCCCGACCGAGATGCGCGGCAACCAGGAGACCGCGGAGCGGCTGCACACGGCGGCGCTCCACGCCCTGAGTCGCGGCGCACCGGCGGAGGCCGCGTCCTACCTGCGGCGCGCGCTGCGCGAGCCGGCCCGCGGCGCGCTGCGCACGCGGCTGTTTCGCACGCTGCTCACCGCCTCCGTGCGTGGGGGGACGCCGGCCCTGCTGGAGGGCTTCGAAGTCGAACTGCGCAAGGAGATCGCAAGCGACCCGACGACGCTCGTCGACGCGGCCAGCGAGCTGGCGACGGGGATGGCGGCGTCGGGCCTCCGCGGTGGGGCCGAATCGGTGCTCGAACGGGCGATCGAGGCCGCCGAGGCAGGCGGCGACGTCGGCCGTGCCGCGGACTTCCAGGCGCAGCTGATCTCCTACGCACAGCTGCCCCCCGCCGAGGCCGCCGCGCGGTTTGCGCCCTACGCGGACCGGCTGCCGCCCGGCAGCGCGGCCGAACGCCAGGGGCTGGCGTTGCGCGCCTGGTGGGCCAGCCTCACGGGCGAGCCGGCGGCCGAGGCCGCCGGACTCGCACGCCGCGCGCTCGCGCAAGGCCGGATCTTCGCCGAGCAGCCGGCGTCGCCGCCGCAATATCAGGCGATCGAGGTGCTCATCCGCGCCGACGAGCTCGACGCCGCCTCGGCCGCGATCGACCAGCTATCCGAGGTCGCGACCGCTCGCGGGTTCCTGCCTCAGCTGGTCGGCACCTCGTACGTGCGCGCCTACACGGCGTTTCGCCGCGGGGCGGTCCGAGACGCCGAGGCCGACTTGCGACACTCCGTCGAGGGCGCCCGCGCCGGTGGCTTCCTGGCGGCGTTTCCCATGTTCACCGCGCTGCTGGTCGACGTGCTCGTTGCGCGCGGCGAGCTGGAGGCGGCGGAGCGCGAGCTCGTCGGCGCGGGCCTGGCCGGCGAGCTGCCCGACAGCTTCTGGTTCGGTCCGCCGATGTTCAGTCGCGGCGCCCTGCGGCTGGCGCAGGGGCGAGCGCGCGAGGCCGCGACGGACCTCGTCGAGCTCATTCACCGCATGGCGGGGTGGGAGATCACGGGCAACGCCGGCACTCCCGCCGGCTCCTACGCGGGACGCGCTCTCGCGACGCTCGGCGAACGCGACCGCGCGCTGGCGTTGGCCACGCGCCACCTGGCCTCGGCCAAACGCTGGGGGGCACCCAGCGCCGTCGGCGACGCGCTCGCCGCCCTGGGCACGATCGAGGGGGAAGAACGCGGCGTCGAGCTGCTGCACGAGGCGGTCGCGACGCTGGAGGCCTCGCCCGCGCGGCTGGAGCACGCCCGCGCGCTGCTCGATCTCGGCGCATTGCTTCGCCGGACCGGACGTCGCAGCGAGGCTCGCGAGCCACTGCGCACGGCCCTCGAACTGGCGCGCCGCGGCGGCGCGATGGGCGTGGCCCAGCGCGCCCACGGCGAGCTGGAGGCCACCGGAGAAAAGCTTCGCCGGCTGACGCCAACCGGGATCGAGGCCCTGACGTCAAGCGAGCGGCGCGTGGCCGAGATGGCGGCGACGGGAATGACGAACCGGGAAATCGCGCAGACCCTGTTCCTGACGATCAAGACCATCGAGTCCCATCTCCACGCGGCCTACGACAAGCTCGGCATCAGGTCCAGGCAGCAGATCGCGTCCGCGCTGGCCGCCGACAAGTAGTCAGCGCAGGCCCAGCCGGCGCGTCAACTGGCGCGTGCCCCACGCGAGTCCTTCGGCGACCTGGCCGACCCCGTGGCCGAGCGTCCCGCAGAGCGACCCGTTGCCGTCCCCGCCGCCGGCGACGACGCGCGGACGGTTCGGGAAGCCCGTCGGCCCGTGGAGGCCGGCGATCACGTCGTCCGCGGGTGCTCCGCAGATCGCCTGCGCTGCCAGCATGCCCGACGTCATCGCGCCCTCGACACAGCCCGCGTCGAAGCCGTTGCGCGTCCAGTCACCGGCGAACACGAGGTTCTCGAAGCGGCGTTCGCTCGGCCACAGGCGGGCGTCGACCGTGCCCGACAGCGTGAGGACGTAGCGCTCGGCCGGCTGGTGGTTGACTCGCAGGTACTGGCTCGACAGACGCTCGGAACCTTCGACGCCCTTGGGAGCGACGAGACGGTCCCAGTCGAATCCCGTGCCGTCGGGCCGCGCGGCGACGCCGGGCCAGAAGCGGCCGGCGTCCTTCTCGAGGAACTCGCGCGCGTGCCGGCGCACGCTCTCGGCGGCCTGGGCGGGGTCCTTCGCCTCGTCGTCTCCAATGACGCCGCAGAAGTACGCGATGTGGTGGACGTCGTCCTGGGCCGGCCAGCACTCGCACGCCAGCAGGTGGCTCATATCGCAGTACGTGTCGAGCGGCTCGACGTACATGCTCATCAATGAATTGGAATCCCATTTCCAGCCCAGCTGCTCGGGCGTGCGGTCGAGCCACAGTTGGACCGCCTGCGTGATGACCGTGTTCGCGGCGTCGAGCATCGCGTCGTAGCGCCGGTCCACGCCGCGCAGGGGCGCGCAGATCTGCTCCTGCACGGAGGGCGGCACGGCGAGGATCGCGACGTCGAAGTCCCGGCCGGCGACGAGGGTCCTGCGTTCCGGTCCTCCCAATGGGTTGATCGCATGCTCGAAGTCGGCGTCCCGGACCTCCTTCGTCTCCCCGCCCACGAGCTGGTCGAACAACGGGCGGTCCGGCCAGCAGCGAAGCGGCTTGTCCTCGTAGTCCACGTCGACGAGCGGCGAGTACCCATCACCCCTCACCGCCACCTGCTGGACGGTCTCGATCGCCTCCACCCGCTTTCCGTCGGCCGAGGGTCGAACCTCCTCGACTGCGTGGAAGAAGGCGATTCGGACCCCGCGCCGCTTCAGCACCTCGTACAGCGGCGCGATGACGGCGTCGCCCATCCCGGCCTGGAGTCGCCACAGGACGGCCCCGTTGTAATGGAACAGGCAGCGGATGGCGCCCTGAAGCGCGCGCCCGGCCGCCATGTTCGGGTGCCGCGTGTCGCCCTTGACGAAGGCGAACGAGCCGTCGTAGACGCCCCGCAGGAACGGCGAGTTGCGCTCGAAATTCTCCCGGTCGATCTCGGCGCCGTGGCGCTCCAGCCAGTCGGAGAGCTCCTCGTCGTTGATCGCGTCGAACCCCCGGAACAGCAGGCCGTCCGCCAGGATGCCGGTGATCGCCGCGACGGCGAGGTCGACCGTGCTGGCGAAGAGGCGCAGCTCCGGATGGCCCGGGAGCGCCGCGACGAGGTGGTCGCGCATCCACTCGCGCAGGGCGTCGAGAAGGCCGGCGTGGCGAGCAAGGTCGGCGGAGGCCGGTGCGGCCAGCCCGCGCCGCTCGCGGTCCACATGGCGCTCGGCCAGGAGCGCCGAGGCCTCCAGGAGGTAGGACACCCCGAGGTGCTCGACGCGCGCGACCTCCAGCTCGACCTCCCGGCATGCCTCCTCGAGGATCCCCTCCGCGGGTCGCGGAGCGTCGGCGAACGCCTTCTCGACGTCGGGGTCGTCGACCGCGAGCTCGCGCAGGCGCTTGTCGATCCAGCGCAGGACCTCGCGCAGCACGTCACTGAACTCGCGCTCGCGCTCGGTGCCGGGCACGCCCGGGGTGGGTGGGAAGTCGATCGCGTGCGGGTCCCAGTCACCGTTGCGGTCCCACACCACCACCTCATGGCACGGCTTCAGGGCGTGGCGCCAGGTGGGCAGCGCGTCGGCCTCCTTGTCGCGCGCCAGCTCCGCGTAGCAGCGGCGCATGATCGTGAACGCGTTGTCGTAGCACCCGAACCACACGTGCAGGCCGTGCTCCTCGATCCGGCTGCCGAGTTCCAGGTTGCGCCCGCTCGCGCACTTGCCGCCCAGCCGCCAGCCCGGCTGGTAGATCGTGATCTCGTGTCGCGCCTCGAGCTCGGGTGTGGCCGTGAGCTCGAATGCCGCCGCGAGCGCAGCCGGCCCCCCGCCGATGATTGCGACCCGAGTCTTGGTGCCCGCAGCCACGCTGCGCCGACACTACCAGCGCCACATCTGGCGTTGGGTCGGTCGGGTGAGCTACATTGCTCGCGCCGCTCGCGTCGTTCCTCCCAAGGAGATGCCTTGGGCGCCACCCAGACCGTAAGCCTCGTCTTCACGGACCTCGTTGGATCCACGGCCCACGCGACGCGTCTGGGGCCCGAGGACGCGGACGCGCTGCGGCGGGAGCACTTCGGCATCCTCCGCGACGCGATCGGACACTGCGGCGGCGTGGAGGTCAAGAACCTCGGCGACGGGGTGATGGCCTCCTTCGACCGGGTGGCCGCGGCCGTGACCTGTGCGATCGGGATGCAGCAGCGAATCGATCACCGCAACCGCCAGGCGTCGCCGGCCCTGGACGTGACGATCGGCGTCGCCGTCGGCGACGCCGTCGGCGAGGGGGGCGACTGGTTCGGCGCGCCGGTCGTCGCGGCGGCGCGACTGTGCGAGGTCGCGGGCGGCGGACAGATCCTCGTCACCGAGGCGGTTCACCTGCTCACCTCGGCCGTCGACGCTCCCCCCATGCGCCCGGTGGGCCCGCTCGAGCTGAAGGGGCTCCCCGAGAACGTGTCGGCATGGAGCGTCGAATGGGAGCGCGTGCCACCGCAGACGGGCGCGCCGGCCCTGCCGTCACGGCTGCGAGACGTTCCGGTCGAGGGCTTCGTGGGCCGCGTCGCCGAGCGGGAGCAGCTGGCCGCCGCGTGGGCGCAGGCGCGCGGCGGCGAGCGCCGTCTCGTCCTGGTCTGCGGCGAGCCCGGCATCGGCAAGACGCGGCTGGCCGCCGACCTGGCGCACGAGGCGCGCGGCGGGGGGGCGACCGTGCTCTACGGCCGCTGCGACGACGATGCCGGTGTGCCCTACCAACCGTGGCGCGAGGCGCTCGGGCACCTGGTCGAGGTGGGCCCGGACGAGCTGCTGCGGGAACACGTCGACGCCCATGGTGGCGAGCTGGCGCGGCTGGTTCCCGGACTGCGGGCGCGCTTCGACGACGTGCCCAAGCCTCAGGCGACCGACCCGGAAACCGAGCGGTATCTGCTGTTCGGCGCCGCCGCCGAGCTTCTCCACGAGGCCTCTCGCCAGGCCCCCGTGCTGCTGGTTCTCGACGACCTTCACTGGGCGACGCGACCGACGCTCTCGCTCCTGCGGCATCTGCAGGTCGCGGTGCCCTCGATGCCGCTGCTCGTGGTGGGCACCTACCGTGACCCGGGCGGGTCGAGGGCCGCTCCGCTGGCCGAGCTGCTCGGCGACCTGCACCGCGAACCGGGCGTCGAGCGCGTCACCCTCACGGGGCTGGGCGAGCGCGAGGCGCAGACGTTCCTCGAGACGTCAGCCGGGCACGACCTCGACGCCGGCGGCGCCGCGCTGGCCCGCGATCTCCATCGCGAGACGGCCGGAAACCCGTTCTTCCTCGGGGAGATGGTCCGCCACCTGACCGAGTCGGGCGCGATCCAGCGCGGCAGCAATGGAGGCTGGACGGATGCGACCGGGCTCTCCACGCTCGAGCTGCCGGCGAGCGTCCACGAGGTCATCAGCGGGCGGGTCGCGCACCTCGGCCCGGACGCGGAGCGTGTCCTCCGCACGGCCGCGGTCATCGGGCGTGACTTCGATGTCCACCTGCTCGCCCGCGTGTCCGGCATCGGCGAGGACGAGGCGATCGACATCCTGGAAGCGGCCGCCGCGGCGGCGCTCGTGGCCGAGGCGACGGACCGGCCCGGCCGGTTCACCTTCGTGCATGCTCTGGTCAATCACGCGCTGGACGAGGAGCTCACCGGCGCGCGCCGTGCCCGGCTGCACGAGCGCATCGCGCAGGCGCTCGAGGAGCGCCGGGCCGATGACCCCGAACCGCGTCTGGGGGAGCTGGCCCAGCACTGGGCCGGGGTCGCCGAGCCGGGTGCGCAGGCGAAGGCGCGCGACTACGCGGCTCGCGCGGGCCGCGCCGCGCTGTCGCAACTCGCCCCCGACGAGGCGGTGGGCTGGTTCGAGCAGGCGCTCGAGCTGGACGCTCGCGTGCCGGAGCCCGAGGCGGCGACCCGGCGCGAGCTCCTGCTCGCGCTCGGCGAGGCTCAGCTGCAGGCCGGCGTCCCCCAGTTCCGCGAGACCCTGCTCGACGTCGCGCGCGCCGCCAAGGCGGCCGGCGACGGAGACCACCTCGTGCAGGCCGCGCTGGCCAACAGCCGGGGGTACTTCAGCTCGGCGGGCTTCGTCGACGTCGAGCGGGTGGCGGTGCTCGAGGCCGCGCTCGAGCATGCGGCCCCGGCGGATCCACGCCGCGCGAGCCTGCGGGCGCTCCTGGCCGCCGAGCTGCTCTGGTCGGGCGATCACCGGCGCCGTCGCGCGCTGAGTGACGAAGCCGTCGAGCTCGCTCGTCGCCACGGCGACCTCGCGGCTCTGGCGTACGTGCTCACGCTCCGCGTCACCGCGGTGTGGTGGCCGGAGACGCTGACCGAGCGCCTCGACACCACCGCCGAGCTGGTGGAGCTCACGGAGTCCGGAACGGATCCGCAGCAGCAGTTCTGGGCGCTCGTCTGGCGCGGCGTGACCGTCGTGCAGGCCGGCGACGTGGCCGGCGCCGACCGCTGCCTCGAGACACTGCGAGCGCTGACCGACCGCCTCGGTCAGCCCCGTCTGCGATTCGTGCTCGGCACGCAGGAGGCATGGCGCGCGCAGCTCGGCGGCCGGCTGGAGGAAGCCGAGCGCCTTGCCGACGCCGCGTCGGCGCTCGGGATGGAGGCCGGCGAGCCCGACGCTGTCAGCCTCTACGCCGCGCAGCTCGGGTCGATTCGGTGGCAGCAGGGCCGCCTGCACGAGCTCGGGGATCTGCTGGCGCAGATCGTCGACGAGGCGCCGGGCGTCGCGGTCTTCGGCGCCATGCAGGCGCTGGCGGAGCTGGAAGCCGGCCGCAAGGAGCGGGCCAGTGCGCTGCTCGAGCGGGCGGCGGCCAACGGATTCGCCGCGGTCCCGGCCGACACCGTGGAGCTCGGCACCCTCGTACTCTGGGCGGAGGCCGCGACCCGCCTGGGCGACGGCACCGCGGCCGCGGCCCTGCTCGAGCGGCTGGCGCCGTGGCGCGAGCAGATCGTCCTCGACTCCCTCGGCACGCTCGGTTCGGTCGCACGCGCGGTCGGGATGCTCGCGGCGGAACTCGGGCGCTGGGAGGAGGCCGAAGCCCATTTCGCGCATGCCCTGGACGTGCACGAGCGAATCGGGGCGCCCTCCCTGGCCGCACGGACGACCCTGGATTGGGGAATGGCGCTGCGCCGCGGCGGGCGGCACGGTGACGACTTCCGCTCTCGGGAGCTGCTCGCTCAGAGCGCGGAGGCCGCCGGTCGGCTGGGATTGCCCGCGCTGGAGCGCCGTGCCCATGCGACCGCCGCCGCCGGTCCGCCGGACGGCGACGGGGTCCCGTAGGCCCGGCAGCCCCCAGCGCACCGGTTCGACACTCGACACCGCCGTGTCGAACCGGGGAAACCCGGGGTCCGCGGCAGTGTGAAATGCCCGATACATGGCGGCCGAAGCCCACCTGTTCGTGATCCGGCGGATCGTTCCCGGCGCGGTGGCGGCGTGAGCAGCGCCGGCATCTTCGGCGTCGGCGCGGCGCTGCCCGAGCCGGTCGTCGCCAACGCGGCGTTCGTCGACCGGCTGGACACGAGCGACGAGTGGATCGTCCGGCGCACCGGCATCCGCGAGCGCCGCTGGCTCAACGGCACGCGCTCGCTGGCCGACCTGGCCGCCGAGGCATGCGCGGCCGCCCTGGACGACGCCCATTGCAACGCCGCCGCCGTCGATCGGGTGATCGTCTCGACGATCACCCCCGATCGTCTGACACCCGGGCTCGCGCCCGAGGTGGCAGCGCTCGTCGGCGCCCGCGGGGCGGGTGCGAGCGACGTGAACGCGGCGTGCGCGGGCTTTCTCGCCGCGCTCGAGCAGGCCGCCGCGCTGATCGAGTCCGAGCGCGCCGACGTCGTGCTGGTGTGCGGCGCCGAGGCACTCTCGCGCATCACCGACATGGAGGACCGCTCGACCGCCATCCTCTTCGGTGACGCCGCCGCCGCCGTGGTCGTCGCCCGCGGGGACCTCGAGCTGGGCTGCGCCGCCTTCGAGCTCGGGAGCGACGGCATCCACAGCGACCTGCTCTACGCCGACGCCGACGAGCGGCTGATACGGATGGAGGGCCGCGAGGTCTACCGCCACGCCGTCCGCCGGATGGTCGAGGCGACGCAGGCCGCGCTTGGCCGGTGCGACCTCAACGCGACCGATCTCGACCTGTTCGTCGCCCATCAGGCCAACGCGCGGATCGTCGAGGCGGCCGCCGACGAGCTCGGCCTGCCGCGCGAACGCGTCGCCCTCAACGTCGATCACGTCGCGAACACGTCGTCGGCCTCCATTCCGCTGGCCCTCTGCGAGGCCGAGCGCAACGGGGCGCTGCACGCCGGCGACCGCGTCGGCCTGGCCGCCTTCGGTGCCGGGTTCGTGTGGGGCGCCGGCATCGTGTCCTGGAAGGAGCGCGTGCATGTCTGCGCCTGACGGTGGTTGCGCCCTGGTGACCGGCGGCACGCGCGGGATCGGCGCGGCGGTGGCCGACGCCCTGCGCGAGCGCGGCTGGAACGTGGCCACGCTGAGCCGAAACGGCGGCGACCTCCAGGCCGACGTGTCCGACCCCGAGGCCGTCGAGGCCGCCTTCGTCGAGACGCGGGAGCGCTTCGGCCCCGTGCACGTGCTCGTCAACAATGCCGGCCAGCGCCGCGACGGCCTCGCCATCCGCATGAGCGCGGAGGATTGGGGGAGCGTGGTCGACACCAACCTGTCAGGCGCGTTCCACTGCACCCGGCGGGCGCTCGACGACATGCTGTCGGCCCGCTGGGGCCGCATCGTCAACGTCTCGTCGATCGTCGCCGAGCGCGCCAACCCCGGCCAGGCCAACTACGCCGCGAGCAAGGCCGGCCTGCTGGCGCTGACGCGCACGGTGGCGCGCGAGATGGCGCGCAAGGGCGTCACCTGCAACGCGGTGCTGCCCGGCGTGATCGAAACGGACATGACCGCCGACCTGGCCGAGGGCCTCGTCGGTGCGGTCCCCGCGGGGCGGGTCGGCCAGCCGGCCGACGTCGCCGCCTGCGTCGCCTTCCTCTGCTCGGAGGAGGCGGCCTACGTCAACGGGGCCATGCTCGCCGTCGACGGCGGGCTGGCCGCATGAATCAGAAAGGGATACCCATGGCACCAGATCAAACCGGCACCGCCACCCTCACCGAGGACCAGGTGCTCGCTCGGATCCGCGCGACGCTCGCGGAGCAGAAGGTCCCCGGCGCGGAGTCCGCGTCCCTGGACGCGACGTGGAGCGAGCTCGACGTCGACTCGCTCGACCTCGTCGAGCTCGTCAAGACGCTGGAGGACGAGTTCGGCGTCACGATCCACGACGAGGAGCTCAAGCCGATCGCGTCGGTCGGCGACGCCGTCACGCTCGTCCTTCGCCTCGACGTGGAGCGGGCGAGCGCGTGAGTCGCGAGGTCGTCATCACCGGACGCGGCGTCGTCGCGCCCGTGGGCGAGGGCCCCGAGGCTTTCTTCGACGCGCTCACGTCGCGGCGCTCGGGCATCGCCGACGGCGTCGGGGCGTGCGACGAGTTCGACTCCGAGCGCTGGATGACACCGAAGGAGGCGCGCCGCACGGACCGCTACGCGCAGCTCGCGATCGCCGCGGCCGGCCAGGCGGCCGAGGAGGCCGGGCTGCCCGACGGGATCGAGCCGGAGCGCCTCGGCGTGGTCATGGGCACCGGCATGGGAGGCCTGAGCACGCTCGAGCGGGAGTGCCGCAACTGGCTGGAGGGGGGCGACCGCGCCGTATCGCCGCACACCGTGCCGATGATGATGCCCAACGCGGCCGCGGGGCTGATCGCCATGCGGCTGGACGCCCACGGCCCGGGCTTTCAGATCGGCTCGGCGTGCGCCACCGGAGCGCACGCGATCGGCGAGGCGGCGCGGATGATCGAGCGGGGGGCGGCCGACGTGGTCGTGGCCGGCGGCGCCGAGGCGGCGCTCACGGGGTTGTGCATCGCGGCCTTCCGCAGCATGGGCGCGCTGTCGCGCGAGGGCGTCTCGCGACCCTTCGACGCGCGCCGGGACGGGTTCGTGATCGGCGAGGGCGCAGGCGCCGTGGTGCTGGAGGCCGCCGAGCACGCGCAGGCGCGCGGCGCGGACGTCCGCGGCCGCGTCGCGGGCTACGGGGCGTCGAACGACGCCTTCCACATCACCCAGCCCGATGCCGACGGCCGGGGCGCCGCCCAGGCTATGCGCGCCGCGATCGCCGACGCCGGGGCCACGCCCGCCGAGGTCGGCTACGTCAACGCCCACGGCACGTCGACGCCGTTCAACGACCGCATCGAGACGGCCGCGGTCCACACGGTGTTCGACGGCGACGCGCCGCCGGTGTCCTCGACCAAGTCCGCGATGGGGCATCTGCTCGGCGGGGCGGGCGCGGTCGAGGCCGTGGCCACCCTGGGCGCACTCGAGCACGGGGTGCTGCCGCCCACGCTCAACTACGAGGAGCCCGACCCGGAGTGCGACCTCGATTACGTCCCCGACGGCCCGCGCGAGGCGGGTGGCCTGCAGCTCGCGCTGTCCAACTCGTTCGGATTCGGCGGGCAGAACGCCTGCCTCGCCCTCTCCGCGCCGTGAGCGCCGCACCCGCGCTGCGCGCCGTACCGCGGACCGCACCGCCGGTCACGGAACCGGCGCGGGCGCGCCTGGAACTCCTGCTCGACCCCGGCACGTTCCGACCCTGGCGCTCCGCGGTCGGCGACGGCGTCGTGGCCGGATCCGGGCGGATCGGCGGCCGGCTCGCCTTCGTGTGGGCACAGGACGGCGGTCATCGAGGCGGCTCGCTCGGCACGTCGGGCGGGGAGACGATCGCCCGCACCATCGCGCGCGCCGACGCCGCCGGCGCGCCCGTCGTGGGCTTCCCGCACTCCGGGGGCGCCCGCCTGCAGGAGGGCGTGGCCGCGCTGACCGCTTACGCGGCGATCTTCGCGGCGCAGACGCACGCGTCCGTTCCGCAGGTCAGCGTCGTTGCGGGCGCGTGCGCCGGCGGCGCCGCC
>JAWVFS010000126.1:0-6141 GCA_033855795.1 Solirubrobacteraceae bacterium
AGCGCCAGCGGTACGGGCCGCAAGCGTGGACGGCGCCGTGGCAGCGGAACCCGCGCCGCTCAGGCGCAGAAGCTCGTCAAGGAGAACCCCGGAATCACCATCCGCGAATTGGCGGACAAGATGGGGATCAAGCAGAATTATCTGTACCGGGTGCTGCCTCAGCTCGAGGCGGATAAGAAGGTCCGCAAGCGCGACAAGGGCTGGTACGCGGTCTAGGGATAAGTCGTCAGTCGTGAGTCCTCAGTCGTCAGAAGCTGGGCCCCGACCCTCGCAACTGACGTCTGACGACTGACGACTCGACTCAAATGAGCGCGAGGCGATCCACCGTGTCGCGCTCCTCCTTGAGCTCGTTCACGGTGGTGTCGATTCGCTCGCGGGAGAAGTCGTCGATGTCGAGACCCTCGACGATCGACCACTCGCCGCCCGCGCAGGTGCACGGAAAACCGGAGACCAGTCCCTCCTCGACGTCGTAGGAGCCGTCCGAGGACACGGCCATCGAGACCCAGTCGCCGTCCGGCGTGCCGTGCACCCAATCGCGGACATGGTCGACGGCCGCGCTGGCCGCGGACTTGGCGCTGGAGGCGCCGCGTGCCTCGATGATCGCGGCGCCGCGCTTCTGGACGGTGGGAATGAACTCGTCGGCGAGCCACTGGCGGTCGTCCACCACCTCGGGGGCCGGCCGGCCGCCGATCAGCGCGTGCGTGATGTCGGGGTACTGCGTCGCCGAGTGGTTGCCCCAGATCGTCATGCGCTGGACTTCACTCACGTGAGCGCCGGCCTGCTTCGCCAGCTGCGCCTTTGCCCGGTTGTGATCCAGGCGCATCATGGCGGTGAACCGCTCGCTCGGGATGTCGGGGGCGTTGTTCATCGCGATCAGGCAGTTCGTGTTGGCGGGATTCCCCACCACGAGCACCTTCACGTCGTCGGCCGCGTGGTCGCTCAGGGCCTTGCCCTGCACGGTGAAGATCGCGCCGTTGGCCTCCAGCAGCTCCGAGCGCTCCATGCCCTTCGTGCGCGGGCGCGACCCGACGAGCAGAGCGATGTTGACGCCGTCGAAGGCGACGTTCGGGTCGTCGGTGATCTCCACCCCGGCGACCAGCGGGAAGGCGCTGTCCTCGATCTCCATCACGACGCCCTCGAGCGCCTGCATGGCCTGCGGGATCTCGAGCAGGCGCAGCTCGAGGAGCGTGTCCTCACCGAGCATGTTCCCGCTCGCGATGCGCGGCAGCAGCGCGTAGCCGATCTGCCCGGCGGCGCCGGTGACGGTCACGGTGACGGGTGCGGAAGCGTTCACTGGTTCATCTCCTCGATCACGGCGTCGGCGAACTGGGACGTGCCGACGGCGGTGGGGTCGTCTCGGGTCGGCTTGAGATCGTAGGTGACCTTTTCGCCCTTGCGGATCACCTCGGCAATGGCGCGCTCCATGCTGTCGGCGGCCACGTGCTCGTCCACGTGCCGCAGCATCAGCACGCCGGAGAGCATGAGCGCCGTGGGATTCACCCTGTTCTTGCCCTTGTACTTGGGCGCTGAGCCGTGCGTGGCCTCGAACATCGCGGCCTCGGTGCCGATGTTGCCGCCCGGTGCCAGGCCGAGGCCGCCGATCATGCCGGCGCCGAGGTCGGACACGATGTCACCGTAGAGGTTGGGCAGCACGATCACGTCGTACTCCTCCGGGCGCGACACGAGCTGGTTGCAGAGGTTGTCGATGATGCGGTCCTCGAACTCGATCTCGGGGTAGTCCTTCGCCACTCTCCGGGCCACCTCCAGGAACAGCCCGTCGGAGAACTTCATGATGTTGGCCTTGTGCGCTGCGGTCACGCGCCCGCGGCCGTTGTCCCTGGCGTAGTCGAAGGCGGAGCGCACGATGCGCTCGGAGCCGAAGACGGAGATCGGCTTGATCGAGATGCCGGAGTCCTCGCGGATCTCCGAGCCGTCGAGCTCGCGGATGAAGCGGATCAGGTCCTTGGCCTGGGCGGAACCCTCCTCGTACTCGATGCCGGCGTAGAGGTCCTCGGTGTTCTCGCGCACGATCACGATGTCGGTCTCCGGGAACCGGGTGCGCACCCCCTCGTACGCCTTGCACGGGCGGATGCAGGAGTAGAGGTCGAGCTCCTTGCGCAGCAGCACGTTCACGGAGCGAAAGCCCGAGCCCACCGGCGTCGTCGTCGGCCCCTTGATCCCCACCTTGGTGCGCTTGATCGAGTCCAGCGTGCGCTCGGGGAAAGGCGTCCCCTCCTCGGCGTAGACATCCTCGCCGGCCGGCTGCTCGTCCCACTGGAACTCGACCCCGGTGGCCTCCAGCACGCGGCGCGTGGCCTCGACCAGCTCGGGGCCGGTACCGTCGCCGGGAATCAGGGTGACTTCGTGGGCCATGGTTTCTCCGCTGTCGTTTCGGGCTTCCTCGGGGCGGGCGATGCTATACCCGCCCACAGGGCATTAGCCTTCACCACATGTCAATCGCCCCGCCTCCCCAAAGCAAGGCCACGCACGACGTCGTCAACCAGGCCCCGCCGCTTCAGGGCCACAACGCCTTCGAGTCCAACCGGCCGCTGGCCGAGGCCCTGGGCCGCGAGGGGGGCGAATGGGCGCGCGATCGGGTCACCGGGTTCGCCGCGCTCCGCGGCGACCCGGAGTGGCAGGCGCGCGCGCGGGCGGCGAACGAGAACCCGCCGAAGCTGCGTACCCACGACCGCTACGGGCATCGCATCGACGAAGTCGAGTTCCACCCGGCCTGGCACGAGCTGCTGGGCGCGTGCGTGGAGGCCGGCGTGCACGCGCTGCCGTGGCGCGAGCCTGCGCCCGGCGCCCACGTGGCGCGCGCGGCGCTGATGTACGTGATGCCGGAGGCCGGCGTGGGCTGTCCGATCTCCATGACCTACGCCGCCGTGCCCGCGCTGCAGGCGCAGCCCGAAATCGCCGACGAGTGGATCCCGCGATTGACCTCGCTGCAGTACGACCGCCACTTCCTCCCCACGCCGGAGAAGAGCGGGGCGCTGTGCGGGATGGCGATGACCGAGAAGCAGGGCGGCTCCGACGTGCGCGCGAACACCACCACCGCGCGGCCGGTGAACGGCGGCGGACCGGCCGCCGAGTATGAGCTGACGGGCCACAAGTGGTTCTGCTCGGCGCCGATGTGCGACCTCTTCCTCGTGCTCGCGCAGACCGACGGGGGGCTCTCGTGCTTCGCCGTCCCGCGCTTCACGCCCGACGGCGAGCGCAACGTGTTCCGCCTCCAGCGGCTTAAGGACAAGCTGGGCAACCGGTCCAACGCCTCCAGCGAGGTCGAGTTCGACGGAACGTGGGGCCGGATGATCGGCGACGAGGGCCGCGGCGTTCCCACGATCATCGAGATGGTCAACCACACGCGGTTGGACTGTGTGCTCGGGAGCGCGAGCGGCATGCGGGCGGCCGTCGAGCAGGCGACCTGGCACACCGCTCACCGGGCCGCCTTCGGCAACACGCTGATCGATCAGCCGCTGATGCGCAACGTGCTCGCCGACCTCTGCATCGAGTCCGAGGCCGCGACGGTGACCGCGATGCGCCTCGCCCGCGCATTCGACAACCCCGAGGACGACGAGCAGGAGGAACTGTTCAAGCGCCTCGCCACCGCCGTCAGCAAGTACTGGGTGTGCAAGCGCGCGCCGGTCGTGGCCGGCGAGGCGCTCGAGTGCCTTGGCGGCAACGGCTACGTCGAGGAGTCGGGCATGCCGATGCTCTACCGCGAGGTGCCGCTGAACTCGATCTGGGAGGGGTCGGGCAACGTGCAGTGCCTGGACGTGCTGCGCGCACTGGCCCGCAGCCCGGCCTCGCTGGAGGCCTTCTTCGCCGAGATCGAGCTGGCCGGCGGGGCCGAGCCGCGCCTGGAGGTGTTCGCGGCCGGGCTGCGCGAGGAGTTCGCCGACCTCGAGGCGATCGAGACGCGCGCCCGCCGCGTGGTCGAGAAGATGGCCCTTGCGCTCCAGGGCTCGCTGCTCGTGCGCCACGCTCCGCCGGCGGTCGCCGACGCCTTCTGCGCCTCTCGGCTGCACGGCGACCAGGGCCTCGCCTTCGGCACGCTGCCGGCCGACACGGAGTTCGGGGCGATCATCGACCGTCACCTCCCGGTCGCCTGACCGCCCCCGCCGCCGGCGCGTACAACGCGCTGTGCGACCATTCACACAATGTTCGGACGTAGTGGATCGATCCAGCTGGCCCGCGTCTTCGGCATCCGCATCGGGGTGGATGTCAGCTGGTTCATCGTCCTCTTCTTCTTCATCTTCATCCTCTCCGGCTCGTTCCGCACGACGCTGGACTCCAGCGACACGGTCGCCTACGCCACCGCGGTGGCCAGCGCGTTGCTGTTCTTCGTGTCGCTCGTCCTGCACGAGCTGGGGCACGCTCTCGTGGCGCGGCGGCTGGGCATCGACGTCCTCGGGATCGACCTGTGGTTCTTCGGCGGCATCGCCAAGATGTCACGCGACACCGAGTCGCCCGGCGCCGAGTTCAAGGTCGCTGTGGCGGGGCCGGTCGTCACCCTCTTCGTCGTCGCGCTGTGCGTCGGCATCGGCTCGGCCATTGCCGGCTGGGACACCTTCGTCGACGCGGCCACGCTGCGCCACGCCGCCGGCGTCACGCCGGCGCTCGTGCTGCTGGGCTGGCTGGCCAGCATCAACGCGTTCGTGTTCGTGTTCAACCTGATCCCGGCGTTCCCGATGGACGGTGGGCGGATTGCGCGGGCGATCGCGTGGCGGATGACCGGCGACCGGCTGCGCGCGACGAAGATCGCGGCCGGCCTCGGCCAGGCCTTCTCCGTCCTCCTGATCGCCGGCGGCCTGTTCCAGATCATCGCCTTCCAGACACTGTGGCCGCTGTGGTACGTCGTGCTCGGCCTGTTCCTCGGCCAGGCGGCGCGCGGGGCGGTCGTGCAGACCGCGTTCGCCGAGCGCCTGGGCGAGGTCCGGGTCGAGGACATCATGGACCGCGAGCCAGTGGCCACGCCCGCCGAGCTCGACGCGGAGCGGGCGCTGGACGAGTTCTTCCACCGCTACCGCTGGTCGTGGTTCCCCGTCGTCGACGCGGCTCACCACTTCGTCGGCATCATCCGCCAGGAGCGCGTCGACGGCGCCGTGCACTCGGGCGACGGCCGGCGCACGGTCGGCGAGCTGATGGACGCCGACGACGGCGACTGGCGGGTGGGCTCGGAGGACTCCCTCGAATCGCTGCTCAGCTCGGAGCCGCTGCGCCGCCACGGCGCGCTGATGGCGGTCGACCCGGGCGGTGTCCTGCGCGGCGTGGTCACGATCGAGCAGGTCCGGCGCGCGCTGCAGTCGGCGGTCGCGCCGCAGGCGCCCGCTGCGTGAGCCCGCTCACGGCCGCTGGCGGGCGTCTCGAATAGGATCCGCGCCCGCAATGCCCAGCCACGACGTCCTGATCATCGGCGCCGGCCTGGCCGGCCAGCGCGCGGCCCTCGCGGCCGCCGACGCCGGCGCCACCGTGGCCATCATGAGCAAGGTCCATCCCGTCCGCTCGCACTCCAACGCCGCGGCGGGCGGCATCAACGCGGCGCTCAACCCCGAGGACAGCTGGGAGTCACACGCCTTCGACACCGTCAAGGGCTCCGACTACCTCGGCGACCAGGACGCGATCGAGATCATGTGCCGGGAGGCGCCGAACGAGATCCTGCACCTCGAGCACCTGGGGGTCACCTTCCACCGCGACGAGACCGGCCACCTCGGCACGCGGGCATTCGGCGGCGCCTCGGCGGCCCGGACGTACTACGTGGCCGACATCACCGGTCAGGCGCTCCTCCACGTCCTGTACGAGCAGCTGATGCGCTACCACGAGAAGGTGGACCGCTACGAGGAGTGGTTCGTCACGTCGCTGCTGCAGGACGACGAGGGCGCGTGCACGGGCGCCATCGCGCGCAACATCCGCGACGGCCGGCTGGAGGCGTTCAACGCCAAGTCGGTGATCCAGGCCTCGGGAGGCGCCGGCCAGGCCTTCAAGCCCACGACCAACGCACTCATCTGCACGGGCGACGGGATCGCCCAGTCCTACCGGATCGGCGCGCCGCTGATGGACATGGAGATGGTCCAGTACCACCCGACGACGCTGGCCGGCCACGGGTTCCTGATCACCGAGGGCGCCCGCGGGGAGGGCGCG
>JAWVFS010000127.1:0-7688 GCA_033855795.1 Solirubrobacteraceae bacterium
TCGCTCCGCTCCCGGTGCGCCACGACATCCGCCGCCCCAGGCCCTCGGAGGCGGAGCTGGAGCGGGCCGCTGAGCTGATCCGGGACGCCGAATCGCCGATCGTGCTCGCGGGCAACGGCCTCGTTCGTGTGGGCGCCTCGCCGGCGCTGCGCGAGTTCGCCCGCGCCACCGGCATCCCCGTCGCGGAGACGTTCATGGGCAAGGGCCTGCTCGACTACGAGGACGAGCACTTCGTGGGGACGGTCGGCCTGCAGTCGCGCGACTACGCGCTGGCGGGCTTCGAGGACGCCGACCTCGTGATCACCGCCGGCTGGGATCTGGTGGAGCACGCGCCGAGCCACTGGAACCCGAACGGCGACAAGCGCATCGTCTGCATCGACACGGTCTCGCCCGAGGTCGACGAGAACTACATCACCGAGGTCGACCTGATCGGGGACATGGCCTCGATCCTGGAGTGGCTGGCGCAGGCGCTGCCCGGCGCCCGGCAGGGCCCGGCCTCGCGCCGCCTCAACGACATCGTGATGAGCTATTTCGAGGGCGCTCGCGACGACGACCACTTTCCGGCCCAGCCGCCGCGCGCCCTGTGGGAGATTCGACAGGCCCTCGGACGCGAGGACATGCTGATCTCCGACGTCGGCCTGCACAAGCTCTGGATCGCGCGCATGTTCCCGGCGCACGAGCCCAACACGGTGATGATCGCCAACGGCCTGGCGGGTATGGGGATCGCCGTCCCGCCCGCGAGCGCGGCCAAGGTCGTGCATCCCGCGCGCAAGGTGGTCACGGTCAACGGCGACGGCGGCTTCCTCAGGAACGTGCAGGAGCTCGAGACGGCGAAGCGGCTGGGCACCGCGACCGTGAACATCATCTGGGAGAACCGCCAGTTCGGCTCGATCGTGTGGAAGCAGGACAAGAAGTTCGGCCGTCACTTCGGGGTCGACTTCACCAATCCCGACTTCGTGGCGCTGGGCGAGTCATTCGGACTCCCGGCCTGGCGCTGCGAGTCGATCGACGACTTCTCCGAGTACCTCGGCCGCGCGCTCGACCTCGACGTGCCCTCGCTGATCGTGCTGCCGATCGACTACTCGCTGGACGTGACGATCTCCGAGGAACTGGGTACGGAAACGGTGGCGACATGACGACGGCGACGCACGAGCAGGAGGTCCTTGACCAGGTTCCGGCGCAGCTCCTGATCGGGGGCGAGTGGCGCGACGCGTCGGGTGCCGGCACGCTGGCGGTCGAGGACCCGGCCACGGGCGAGACGCTGGTCGAGGTGGCCGACGCCCAACCCGACGACGCCCGCGCCGCGCTCGGCGCCGCCGCGGACGCCCAGGCGGAGTGGGGCGCACATCCGCCGCGCGAGCGCGGCGAGATCCTGCGCCGCGCCTTCGAGGCGCTCATCGAGCGAGCCGACGACCTCGCGCTGCTGATGACCCTCGAAATGGGCAAGGCGGTCAAGGAGTCCAAGGCCGAGATCACCTACGCGGCGGAATTCTTCCGCTGGTTCTCCGAGCAGGCGGTCCGCATCGACGGCCGCTACGCGGTCAACGCCAACGGCCAGGGCCGGACGCTCGTGATGCAGCAGCCGGTGGGCCCCTGCCTCCTGATCACGCCGTGGAACTTCCCAATGGCCATGGGCACGCGCAAGATCGGCCCGGCGATCGCCGCCGGCTGCACGATGGTGATGAAGCCGGCCAGCCAGACGCCGCTGTCCATGCTGGCCCTGGCGCGGATCCTCGAGGAGGCCGGGCTTCCGGACGGCGTCCTCAACGTCATCACCAGCTCGTCCTCGGGTTCTGTGATGGAGCCACTGATCCGCGACTCGCGTGCGCGCAAGCTGTCGTTCACCGGCTCGACCGAGATCGGCCGCAAGCTGATGGAGCAGGCCTCGGAGCAGCTGCTGCGGCTGTCCATGGAGTTGGGCGGCAACGCCCCGTTCCTCGTCTTCGACGACGCCGACCTCGACGCCGCGGTCGAGGGCGCGATGCTGGCGAAGATGCGCAACGTCGGCGAGGCGTGTACGGCGGCCAACCGCTTCCACGTGGCCGCGCCGGTCGCCGAGGAGTTCAGCGCCAAGCTCGCCGAGCGGATGTCGAAGCTCAAGGTGGGCCGCGGGACCGAGGCGGACGTCGACGTCGGCCCGCTGATCGACGACGACCAGCGCTCCAAGGTCAAGGAGCTGGTGGAGGACGCGGTCGGCAAGGGCGCGAAGGTCTTGGTCGGCGGCGCGGAGCGCGACGGCGCGGGCTACTTCTTCGATCCCACCGTCCTGGCCGACGTCCCGGACGACGCCCGGCTGCTCAAGGAGGAGATCTTCGGCCCGGTCGCGCCGGTCGCGGGCTTCGACTCCGAGGACGCCGCGATCGCCGCGGCCAACGACACCGAGTTCGGCCTGGTCGCCTACGTCTACACGCGCGACCTCAAGCGCGCGTTCCGCGTGGTCGAGGGCCTGGAGACCGGCATGGTGGGCCTCAACCAGGGGATGGTCTCCAACGCCGCCGCGCCCTTCGGCGGCGTCAAGCAGTCCGGCTTCGGCCGCGAGGGCGGCTACGAGGGCATCGAGGAGTACCTCGAGACGAAGTACGTGGCGATGAACCTGTAGGGGTCGCGGCGACGGCGGCGCCGCGACGAACCGTCAGCGACCGAGCGTCCGCCTGAGGCCGTAGACCAGCCCGGCGGTGATCAGCACGAGCAGCAGCAGAACCCCGAACGAGGTCGCGCCGACGACCCACAGGACGAGCACGACAACGGTCGCGACCGACGAAGCGCCGGTGGCGAGGGTGAGACGGTAGGCGCGCTGCTCGCGCCGGCGGCGGGGAAGGCGGTCGCTCATTGCTGCTCGTTCCCCGCGGCGATGCGGCGCAGGTCGATGGTCTCGTCGAAGACCTTGGCGTCGACACCGTGCTCGATCGCGACCTCGCGCAGCGGGCGCCCGGACTCGGCCGCGGCCTGGACGATCTCCGTTCCCTTGTCGTAGCCGATCACCGGGTTCAGCGCCGTCGCCACGGCCAGGGTGAGCTCGGCCGAGCGGGCGGTGCCCTCCTCGTTGGCGCGGATCCCCTCGACGCACTTCTCAGCGAAAACGGTGGACTTCGCGGTCAGCAGCTCGATCGACTCGAGCAGGTTGCGCGCGATCAGCGGCACCCGGACGTTGAGCTCGAAGTTGCCCTCCAGGCCGCCGATCGTGATCGCCGTGTCGTTGCCGATCACCTGGGCCGCGACCTGCATCACGACCTCCGGGATCACCGGGTTGACCTTCCCGGGCATGATGGAGGAGCCCTTCTGTAACTCGGGAAGCAACAGCTCGCCGAAGCCGGCACGCGGGCCCGAGCCCATCATCGCCAGGTCGTTGGCGATCTTGGTCACCGAGACAGCGATGACCTTCAGCGCGCCCGAGAGCTCCACCAGGGCGTCGCGGTTGCCCTGGGCCTCGAAGGGGTCCTCGGGCGGAAGGATCTCGAGGCCCGTCTGCTCGGAGAGCAGCCCGCGTACGCGCTCGGCGAACTCCGGGTGGGTGTTCAGGCCCGTGCCGGTCGCCGTACCGCCGAGCGGGATCTGCGCGACCTGCGGCAGTGCGTTGCGCACCCGCCGGGCGCCGAGCCGGATCTGGGCCGCGTAGCCGGCGAACTCCTGGCCGAGCGTGACCGGGACCGCGTCCATGAGGTGCGTACGCCCGGCCTTGACGATGTCCTTGAACTCCTCCGCCTTCGTTGCGAACGCTTTCTCGAGGCGCTCGAGCGCGGGCAGGAGCTCGTTCGTCGACATCTCCAGGGCGGCCAGGTGGACCGCCGAAGGGAACACGTCGTTGGACGACTGCCCCATGTTCACGTGGTCGTTGGGGTGCGTGCCGTCGCCGGCGAGCGCCGCGATCACCTCGTTGGCGTTCGTGTTCGACGAGGTGCCCGAGCCCGTCTGGAAGGCATCGACCGGGAACTGGTCGTCGTGCTTGCCCTCGGCCACCTCGTCGCCGGCGCGGGCGATCCGCTCGGCGATGTCCGGGTCGAGCAGGCCCAGCTCGGCGTTCACACGGGCGGCCGCGGCCTTGATCCGGCCGAGCCAGTGGACGACCTCATCGTGGACCGTGTCGCCCGAGACCTGGAAGTTCTCGACCGCCTTGGTGGTCTCGGCGCCCCACAGCTGCTGCTTTCCCTCCTGCACGGCCATGCGAAATGTCGTCTCCGGTATTTGGTTGCCCACTACACGCTAGCCGAGGAACGCCGCCAGCTCCCGTCCCAGCCCGACCGGGTCGTCGTAGGCCATGAGGAAGCCGGTGCCCGCCAGCACCCGCAGCTGGGCGTCGGGGAGCCGCGCCAGCGCCTCCTCGGCGACGGCCAGCGGGTGGAATTTGTCCTCGTCCGCCCACAACAGCAGCGTGGGGACGTCGATTCCCGGATAGGCGTCGAGCAGCTCGGTCCGGGGCTCGAGCGGCCAGCTCCGCGCGGCTCGCGCCCACGACCGCGCGAGGTTGGCGTTGCCGCCGACGTCCGCAAAGGCGTGGCGCACGAGGTCGCGGGCCGCCGGGTTGGCGCGCGCGGAGAGCGCCGAGCCCATCCGGGGCCGGAAGACCAGCCGGGCGCCGTGCGCCATCGCCCGGTCCAGTCCCGGCACCGCTCCCGCCTGCGCGGCCAGCCGCCACGACCGCAGCAGTGCCGGCCGGATCACGGGGCCGTGCATGCAGTTGGACATCAGCACCAGCCGGCGCGGGCGCAGCCGACCGGAGGTCACGGCGCGCAGCAGCAGCTCGCCGCCGGCACCGTGGCCGCCCACGAGCGGCCGCGGGCCCAGCGTGTCGCGGCAGAACCCGGCGATCACGTCGGCCAGCCAGTCCGGGGAGTAGGAATGCCGCGGGCGGTCCTCGGAGTCGCCGTGCAACGGAAGGTCGGGGAGCACGAGCCGGAAGCGGTCGGTCAGCTGCTCCACCACGGGCTCGAACTCGCGGTAGCTGAGCCCGGCCGAGTGCAGGAGCGCCACCGGCGGCCCGGAACCGGCCTCGCGGTAGGCCACGCGCGCGCCGTCGGGATGGTGGTAGAGGCGCAGCTTCATCCGCTGGCCCGGCCGGCGGCGTCCCCGCGCTGGAAGGCCGCACGGCGCGCGGGCGGCGGCCCATCGAGGCCGACGCTCTGCTCGAGCCGGCGTTGGAGCTCCAGGCCGACCCCGTTGGTCCGCTGGGCGCCCAGGCGCGCGGCGGCGATGAGGTAGCCGAGCTGGAGCGCCGCGGCGTCGCTGTGCGCGACGCGTGTCGCCAGGCTGTCGGCGACGTGGGTGAAGGTGATCCCGACGTCCTGGAGCTCGGCGTCGGAACGAGCGCGCCTCAGGCAGGTGGACAGGCGGGTCCCGTCGTGGAGCCGGACGGGGGCGGGCGCGACGCGCAACGCCGCGGCGACGCGGTCGGGCTGGTCGCGACAGCTCGCCGGCAGCTTTGGGTCCTCCGTCCGGCATCCCGCGGCCCCGAGCGCGAGGACGACGAGCGCGACAGGCAGGACCCGAGACATCGCGGGGATCGTAGAACGGACCGGCAGGTGGTCAGGCCGCGGCCTTCGCCTTTTTGCGAGCCTTGCGCTCGGCCTTCTCCGTCGGCGCGCCGTCGGGCTCGGCAGGCTTGGGCACCTTGAACCCCCGAGCGCGCATGCCGTCCTCGATCGCCGTGATCGTTGTTTCGAGGACCTTGACCCGCGCCCAGCGCTTGGAGTCCCCCTCGATCAGGTGCCAGGGCGCGTACGGCATGTCCGTGCGCTCGACCATCTCCTCCACCGCGCGGGTGTACGCACGGCGCCGCTTGCGGTTGCGCCAGTCCTCGTCGGTGAGCTTCCACGTCTTCAGCGGATCCTTCGCGCGCCGCTTGAAGCGCTTGAGCTGCTCGGCGCTGGAGATGTGCAGCCAGAACTTGGCGATGATCATGCCCTCGTCCGCCAGCGTGCGCTCGAAGCCGGCGATCTCGTCGTAGGCGCGCGTCCACTGCTCCCTGGTGGCCAAGCGCTCCACACGCTCGACGAGCACGCGGCCGTACCAGGAGCGGTCGAGCACGGCCATTCCGCCCCAGCCTGGCAGCGCCGAGCTGAAGCGCCAGAGAAAGTGGTGGCGCTTCTCGTCGTAGGTGGGCGCGGCGAACTGGGCGACGCGCACGTGACGCGGGTCAAGGCTGCCCGCGAGGCGCTTGATCGCACCCCCTTTTCCCGAGGCGTCCCAGCCCTCGAAGAGCACGAGCACCGGCGGCCCGATCTTGCCGGGGCCCGTCAGGCCGCCGAGCACCAGGCGCAGCTGCAGCAGCCGGGCCTGCGCGATCGTCAGGCGCCGGGCCTCCTCCGCACGGCTGAGCTTGAGGCTCAGATCCAGCTCGTCGAGCCGCCCCATGACGTCATCCTTTCAGAGCGCGAGGGTGCGTTTCCAGCGTCTTTGCAGGCACTCCGCGTCCGGCACTACCCCATATCGGGTCGCTGCAGCGAACCGCAATCCCCCCGCGAACCGAGCGCGTTCCTGGACGAAGATTGTGCAAAACGCTCCAAACCCTCATCTATTGCCGTGAAATGCCGTCAACTGATCACATGACTACTCAGGTCACAACCGGCAATCGTCTCGGTCTCTCCACGTCGCAAGCGGCGCGAGAGCTCGGTGTTTCGCTGGGCACCGTTCGGCGTTGGGCCGACATGGGTTATCTGCGTGCGTACCGCACGCCAGGTGGCCAGCGTCGTTTCAGCACGGACCAGATCGAGAATTTCGTCCGCTCGCTCGAGCAGCGCCAGCGCGGCTAGGCGCATCCGCGCCCTCCGGCTGGCAATACCTCGTCGAAACGTGGGGCCGTCGCTCTATTGAGCGGCGGCTTCGCCCATCCCGACCGAGTCGTTGATTCGCCGCTCGACGTCGAGCTCGACGTCGAAGTCCGCGCGGTTCGCGTGGCGGTAGTCCACGCCGCGACCGGTGAGCAAGGTGGCCAGCGCCTCGACATAGACAGGATCAAGCTGGGTCCCGGCGACGCGGCGCAGCTCGGTGAGCGCCTCGAACGAAGAGATCGGGGTGCGGTAGGTGTCGTCGGCCGTGAGCGTGTCGTAGGTCTCGGCCACGGCAACGATCTTGGCCAGCTCGGGAATGGCGTCGCCCTTCAGGCCGTCCGGATAGCCGCGGCCGTCGATGCGCTCGTGATGCGCGCGCACGATCTCGGCCACCGGGCCGTACATGCCCAGGTCGCGGAGCATGTCCGCGCCGAGCTCGGGGTGCCTGCGGATGGTCTCCCAATCCTGTTCGGTGAGGGTGCGGCCCTTCTCCATCACCCGATCGGCGAGCCCGAACCGCCCGATGTCATGCAGCAGCCCGGCGGTGTGGGCGAGCTCGCAGTCCCGAGCGGACATCCCCGCGGCCTCGGCGATGTCGCGCGAGAACGCGGCCACGCCGGCTGCATGTCGCGCGGCGCGCGGGTCCCTGAGGTCGAGGGTTCGCAGCAGGCCGGAGAGCACACCCCAGGAGAGGGAGGCGTACTGGCGCGTGCGACGCCGGGCCGCCACGACAAGGCGTGCCATGTAGGTGTAAGCCAGGATGCTGATGAGGACGAAGAGAGCGCCGCCGACACCCAAGCGGGCGTAGATAGCCGCGGTGGCAATGGTCATGGCGACGCTAATCGCCATTGCGGGCGCGAGGCCGGAGAACACCCTTAGGCTTGGGGCGATCCGTCCGCCGTAGAGGCCGGCCGTCAGTGCGGT